>NZ_QTVP01000011.1:0-77243 GCF_003460645.1 Faecalibacterium sp. OF04-11AC
GCTGCCGCCGTGCAGGTGCTGCTGGCGGCCAACCACTGCCTTGCCACCGGGCTGGTACTGCCCGGCCTTGGTTACTGCGAGCTGGGCGTGCTGGCCCCCATCGTGTGGGGGCTGCTCCTCGTCGGCCTTGCCGAGAGCGCCCGGGTGGCCGATGGAGCGGACGGCGTGGTCTGCGGGAGCGCGTTTCTCGGGATGCTGGGCCTTATGGGAGCCATGACCATTCTGGGCTGGTTCCCGCTGGGGGTGCTGCCTGCCGCATTGGCCGGGGCGCTGATGGCGCTCCTGCTCTGGAATTTCCCGCCTGCCAAGCTGCTGCCCGGCAGCGTGGGCAGCCTGTTCCTGGCCGGGGCGCTGGGCTGCGTGCCGTTGAGTATCGGTTGGCCGGGCCTGAGTGTGCCGCTGGGCCTGCCTTATTGGCTGGAGGGCGGCATGGTGGCGCTGCAGATCCTGGTCTATAAGGCGTCAAAAGGCCGGAAGCAGCTCTTTGGCACCGCGCCGCTCCACCGCTGGCTGGAAAAGCGGGGCCGTGCCCCCATCTCAATTTTTTACACGTTCTGTGTCTTTGCCATGCTGGGCGTCGCACTGGCGATGCAGATGGCAAAGATCAGCTGATTCAGAGGGAGGAATGCAGATGGCGACCATCCGCAGAAAAAAGGCGGAGCCTTTTTCCATCTTACAGCGCGACCCCGGCCCCTGGCCAACGCTCCTCATCAACTGGATGGCGACGCTGGGCATCATCGTGATCTTCGGGCTGGTGATGCTGTTCAGCGCCAGCTACACCACAGGCTACCTCCGCTTTGGCGACAGCCTGCACTTTATCCGCAGCCAGGTGCTCTGTCTGGGGCTTGGCGTTGTGGCCATGGCCCTGTTTTCCTATATCGACTACCGTTTTCTGCGCAAGCTGGTCTGGCCGGGGTATCTGCTCTGTCTGGTACTGCTGGTGCTGGTGCTGTTCAGCACGCCGCTCAACGGCTGCCGCCGCTGGATCTCGTTCGGCGGCTTTACGGTGCAGGTATCGGAGATCGCCAAGTTTGAGATGATCCTGCTCACGGCCCATCTGGCCGCCAAGGCCCCCCGGCTGGAAAAGCTGGACCCCGGCTCCAACCGCCGGGTGCCGCCCAGCGTCTGGCTCTACCAGCGTCTGGTGCGGGAGCTCATCGTTCCGCTGCTGCCCCTGCTGCTGGTGCTGGCGCTGCTGGTGCTGGAGCCCCACATGTCCGGCATCGTGCTGACCACGGCCATCGTGGGCACCATCCTGCTGCTGGGCGGAAACGGCGGCATCATCACCTGGGCGGGGGCTGCTACCGGCATTTTCCTGCTGGAGACACTGCTGCAGCACATTGATTCCATCCCGTACCTGCAGAGCCGCCTCGACGGCTGGACGCAGGACCTCTCCCAGATGACGGACCAGACCCTGCAGAGCCTGTACGCCATCGGTTCCGGCGGCGTGACCGGCCTCGGCCTTGGCAACAGCATTGAAAAACAGCTCTGGCTGCCAGAGAGCAACAACGACTTCATCTTCTCCGTGGTTTGTGAGGAGCTGGGCTTTGTGGGGGCCGTGCTGGTCATCCTGCTGTTTGTGCTGTTTCTGGTGGAGGGGTTCTGGCTGGCGTTCCACGCCGAGAACCGCTACTGCACCTTAGTGGGCATCGGCATCATGGCGCAGATCGCGTGGCAGGTGTTTTGCAACATCGCGGTCGTCACCAACACCCTGCCCAATACCGGCATTTCGCTGCCGTTTTTCTCTTCGGGCGGTACGAGCCTGATCCTGCTGCTGGCCGAGATGGGCGTTATGGTCAACATCGGCCGCAACGGCGAGCGCGCCCGCCTGGAGCGGGAAAACCTGCATCATTTGCGGGAAGAGCAGCGGAAAGCCAAAACCATCGTGCTGAATACGGCACGCAATGCCCAGCCGGAACGGTAATGGGCCTATCAGGAGGGAAATTGTATGAAAGTTCTGATCGCTGCCGGCGGCACGGCCGGCCATATCAACCCGGCGCTGGCCATTGCGGGTGCCCTGAAAAAAGCCGACCCCACCGCTGAGATCCATTTTGCAGGCCGGAAAGAGGGCATGGAGTACCGCCTGGTCACCCAGGCGGGCTACCCGTTCCATCACATTGAGATCACGGGTTTCCAGCGCAAACTCTCGCTCAACAACATCCGGCGGAACATCATCACCCTGTGGAACCTGGCCCTCTCGGGGCCCACGGCGAAAAAGATGATGAAAGAGATCCAGCCGGACCTCGTCATCGGCTGCGGCGGCTATGTCTCCGGCCCGGTGGTGCGCTGCGCTGCCAAGCAGGGCATCAAGACCGCCCTGCATGAGCAGAACGCGTTCCCCGGCGTGACCAACAAACTGCTGGCCCCGGATGTGGACATCGTGTTCGCCGCCGTGCCCGCCGCCGTGGAGAAGCTGGGTGCCCCGGAAAAGACCATCGTGGTGGGCAACCCGGTCCGCCCGGAGGTGTTTGCGCAGGCCAAGAACCGTGACGCCATCCGTGCCGAGCTGGGCGCGGGCGACCGGACGATCATCCTGTCGTTCGGCGGCAGTTTGGGTGCCCGTCGTGTCAATGAAGTGGTGGCCGACCTCTGCGCCTGGGAACAGAAGAATGCAAAGCCGGTGCTCCACCTGCATGCCACCGGTCAGTACGGCGTGGAACTGTTCCAGGATCTGGAAAAAGAAAAGGGCTTTGCCCCGGGCGAGAGCCTTGTGGTAAAAGAATACATCAACAACATGCCGGAGCTGCTGGCGGCTGCCGATCTCGTCATCAGCCGCGCCGGCGCGCTGACGCTGGCCGAGCTGGAGGCCGTGGGCCGCGCTGCAGTCCTTATCCCCAGCCCCAATGTGGCGGAGAACCACCAGTATTACAACGCCCTCGAGCTGCAGAAAGCCGGGGCCGCCGTGGTCATTGAGGAAAAAGACCTGACCGGGGAAAAGCTGGTGCAGACCGTTTCCGACATGCTGGCTCAGCCCGGCAAGCTGGCTGAAATGGGCCAGAACGCCCGGAAGCTCTCGGTGGACGACAGCCTGGACCGCATTGCAGACGCCCTGCTCAAGCTGGTCAAGACCCCGTAATTGCACCGGGAGACAACTTGTGATAAAATCAGACGGAAAGGAGGGGAGGCCCCATGGCACAGAACCGCAGGCGTGATGCCCGCCAGAATCCAGACCGGAGCCAGAGCCACCCGGCGCAGGGAAATACAGCCCGCCGCCGCAGCCGTTCCAACGCTTCCGGCCGCCGCCGGGTGTATGACCAGGCGCAGGACGCCCGCCGTGCCTCCTCTCAGCGCCGGGGCAGCCCGCAGGGCTACCAGGAGCAGACCATTGATTTTGCAAACGGCAGTGTGCGCTATGAGCAGCCCCGCCGGGCAGATAACAGCATCCAGTTCCCCCGGCAGAAGGCAGATGTCCGGCTCTGCCGGGCAGAACGGCGCGGGCCGCTCCCGGAGCGCCCAGGACTGTGCCCGCGGCCGGAATGGGAATGGCAGCACCCGCCCGGCGAACGGAGCCTCCAGAGGCGCGAAAAACGGCCCCAGCGGGCGGATGCGCCCCACGGAGGCCAACCTCCGCAGCCCCAGCCGCCGGGAGAGCAAAAAGAGGCGGAAGCTGACCCGCGCGGCCATCCGGCGGCGCAGGATCATCCGCCGTCTGACCGCCTTTGCCCTGCTGCTCTGCGTCATTGCGGCGGGCGTTTACCTCACGGTCACCATGCTGTTCAAGATCAGCTCCATTCAGGTGCAGACGGCGGACGGCACGCAGGTGGCCGAGGTGGGCGGCTACGCCAGCGAGCAGATCTTGCAGGCGCTGGGCGTCCACACCGAAGAGAACATCTTCAGCTTTGACCCGGGCCAGAAATCCAAGGAGCTGGAAAAAGCTTTCCCCATGCTGGAGTTCATCCATGTGGAGCGGCAGTACCCCGGCACCGTGGTGGTCCAGGTGACAGAAGCCCGGCCCACCTACGCCATGCAGGTGGAGGGCGGCTGGCTGACCCTCTCGGCCAGCCTGAAGATCCTGTCCAAGGATGCCGCCCAGCCAGCGGGCCTTGCCACCCTTTACGGCGGGGAGCCGGTGTCTACCACGCCCGGCGAACAGCTGGACTTTGCCGCGGCCCCCGCCGCCAGCAGTGCGGCCGCTTCAGAGAGTGCCGACAGCGCGGCTTCTTCGGAAACAGAGGCGGAGACCGACCAACGGCTGGAATCGCTCAACACGCTGATGTCCGCACTGGACAGCTACGGGATGCTGGGCGACGCCACCCGCATTGAGTTTGCGGACACCGAGGAAATGGCCTTTTTGTATCAGGACCGCATCAGCGTCCTGCTGGGCACGCTGAATGAGCTGGATTACAAGCTCAAGCTGGCCCAGTATGTCCTGCTCAACCAGGACGGCAAGGGCTGCGCCGCCACCGATACCGGTCTGCTGGACCTGAGCCACCTGAGCGCGTCCAGCACCCGGAAATTCCGCTTTGCGCAGGGCGAACCTACCCTGCCCTCGGGCTATCTCGTGCCGGAAGTTTCCACACCGGAGGAAACACCGGTGGAAAACCCGGACGCCGCTGAGGCGGATCCCCCGGCGGATGCTGAGCTCTCCGCGGAGACGTCGGCAGCGCCGGAGGCCGCCCCTGCGGCCGGAGCGGAAACTCCGCCGACGGAAGAAGCCGCAAATCAGGAAACCACCAATCAGGGATGAGGAGTGTATTACTTATGAAACTGGAACAACTGATGGAGGATGTGCCCTTTACCCTCGTGCAGGGCACCCTGGAGACCGAAATCGAGGATATCATCTACGACAGCCGCAAAGCCGCGCCCGGCCTGCTGTTCGTCTGTATCGTGGGCACCCAGCGGGACAGCCATGATCTTGCCGCCGACTGCGTGGCAAAGGGCGTCAATACGCTGGTCATCCAGCACGATATCGACCTCTCGGCCATGCCGGACGTCAATGTCATCAAGGTGGAGAGCAGCCGCTACGCCATGGCGAAAATGAGCGCCAATCTGTTCGGCAACCCCTCCCGCCAGATGACCATGATCGGCGTGACGGGCACCAAGGGCAAGACCACCACCACCCACATGATCAAGAGCGTGCTGGAAGCCGCGGGCCGCAAGGTGGGCATGATCGGCACCAACGGCATCTACTTCCTGGGCCGCCACAAGGAGACGGCCAACACCACGCCCGAGAGCTATGAGCTGCAGAAGACGTTCCGCCAGTTCCTGGACGCGGGCTGTGATACGGCATTGATGGAAGTCTCCAGCCAGGGCCTGATGATGGACCGTGTGGCGGGCATCCACTTCCATGTGGGCGTCTTCACCAACCTTTCGCCGGACCATATCGGCCCCGGTGAGCACAAGACCTTTGAGGAATACCGCGGCTGGAAAGGCAAGCTGTTCCAGCGGTGCGATATCGGCGTGGTCAACATCGACGACGCCAACACCGAGGCCCTGCTGGAGGGCCACACCTGCCAGCTGGTGACCTATGGCCGCGGCGAGGCCGCTGATTACCGTGCAGGCGAGTATCAGCTGCTCCGTACCCACGATTTTCTGGGCGTGCAGTTCCCTGTCTCCGGCAAGGACGATATGGACGTGAAAGTGAACATGCCCGGTGAGTTCAGCGTGTACAACGCCCTGGCCGCCCTGGCCGTGGGCAAGGTGCTGGGCCTGCCGGATGAGGCCATCCACGAGGGCCTGGGCAAGTGCGTGGTCAAGGGCCGCGTGGAGCTGGTGCCCATCAGCAAGCGGTTCACCATCCTGCTGGACTACGCCCACAACGAAGTCTCCACCGAGAGCCTCCTTACCACCCTGCGGGCCTACCACCCCCACCGGCTGGTGGTGGTGTTTGGCTGCGGCGGCAACCGCTCCAAGCTGCGCCGCTACGGCATGGGCGAGATCTGCGCCAAGATGGCGGATTTCTCCATCGTCACCGAGGACAACAACCGCTTTGAGAAAGTAGAAGACATTATCGCGGACATTCGTGTGGGCATGGAAAAGGGCAACCCGGACGCCAAGTACATCGAGATCCCGGACCGGCTGGATGCCCTGCACTACGCGGTGGACCACGCCCAGGAGGGCGACCTGATCGCCGTCATCGGCAAGGGCCACGAGACCTACCGTGACCGCGAGGGCGTCAAGACCCCGTTCCTGGAGCGGGAACTGCTGGAAGAGTACGCCCGGCAGATCGGCCTGGAATAAATTTGCGAGCAATAAAAAATACCGCTGTGTCGTGTGACACGGCGGTATTTTTTGTAAATTCAGATTCAGGCGTTCAGCTGGGGCACGCTCTCCTCCTGCAGGAGGTTGGTCATGCTCTTGAGGCTGATGCCAATGGTGGACAGGTTGTGCAGCATGGCGCTGGTGGCCGGCTGCAGGATGCCCATGGCGCCCAGCACGATGAGGGTGGAGTTGAAGCTCAGCACAAAGTGATAGTTTGCGCTCACCCGGCGCTGCAACTGGTTGGCAATGGCCTTGAGGGCCACCAGCTCTTCCAGACTGTCGGCCTTGATGGTCACGTCCGCGATCTCGCGGGCAATGGCAGCGCCCGAATGGATGGCAATGCCGATGTCGGCGGCGGAGAGGGCAGGGGAGTCGTTGATGCCGTCGCCGATCATGACGACGGTGTGGCCCTCAGCCTTGGCTTTCTGGACAAAGGAAGCCTTATCCTCGGGCAGCACCTCGGCAAAGTACTGGTTCACGCCCACCTGTTTGGCGATGGCAGCGGCGGTGCGGTCGCTGTCGCCGGTCATCATCACGGTGTTGGAGATGCCCAGTTTGCGCAGCTGGCGCAGCACCTGGGCGGCCTCGGGGCGGAGCGGGTCAGCGATGCAGATAACGCCCACCAGCTGGCCGGAAGCAGCCATGTAGAGGTGAGAATACTGCGGGTCAAGATCGTTGAACTTGTCCATTTCGCCTGCGGGGACGGTGCAATGCTCATCCTCAAAGACGAAGTGGTGGCTGCCGATGACCACCCGCTCACCGCCCACGCGGCTGGCGATGCCGTGCGCCACGATGTACTCCACCTCGGAGTGCATCTCCTCGTGGGAGATGCCGCGCTCCCTGGCGGCACGGACCACGGCGTTGGCCATGGAGTGGGGAAAATGCTCTTCCAGGCAGGCGGCCAGCTGGAGCACCTCACGCTCCTCATAGCTGGAGAACGGAACCACCTGCACCACCTGCGGGGTGGCGTGGGTCAGGGTGCCCGTTTTATCAAACACGATGGTGTCGGCCTTGGCCAGAGCTTCCAGATATTTTCCGCCCTTGACGGTGATGTGGTAGTTGCCGCACTCGCGCATGGCGGAGAGGACGGCCAACGGCATGGAGAGCTTGAGGGCGCAGGAGAAGTCCACCATCAGGATGGAGATGGCGCGGGTCACGTTGCGGGTCAGCGCGTAGGTGGCCACGGTACCGGCCAGGCACCAGGGCACCAGACGGTCGGCCAGCTGCAGGGCGCGGTTCTCCGTGCTGGACTTCAGCTTCTCGGACTCCTCGATCATGGAGACGATCTTGTCGTAACGGTTGGCGCCGCCCTCGGCCTTGGCGGTAAAGACGCATTCGCCCTCTTCCACCACAGTGCCGGCGTAAACGGTGGCACCGGAAGCCTTGCGCACCGGCATGGACTCGCCGGTCAGGGCGGCCTGGTTCACCATGGCCTCGCCCTCCAGAACGGTGCCGTCCAGCGGGATCATGTTGCCGGAGCGGACCACGATCTCGTCGCCCGGGTGGACTTTCGTCAGGGGCACCAGGACCTCGCCGCCCTCGGCACGCACCCAGACCTTATCCACGTTCAGGGCCATGCTGCGGGCCAGATCATCGAGGCTCTTTTTGCGGGTCCACTCTTCCAGCAGGGAGCCCAGGTTCAGCAGGAACATCACCGAGCTGGCGGTGCTGAAATCGCTGCGCAGGATGGAGGCGCTGATGCTCAGTGCATCCAGCACTTCCACCTCCAGCTTGCGCTGCAGCAGGCAGCGGATGCCTTTCCAGACGAACGCGATGGAGCGCCAGATGGTGTAGGCCGCTGCGATGGGAGCGGGCAGGAACAGCCTGCGGGCGTAGTGGCCGGCCACCAGGGTGAACATCTTATCCTGATATTCCCGGTTGATCTTCCGGCTGTCGTTGGAGGTGACCAGCACATCCAGCTCCGCGTTATCAAATTTATAACCGGCCAGCAGGGCAATGGCTTCCTTGCGGCTGCCGGTGTAGGTCAGCACCACGTCGCCTGTCCGCTCATACACGGTGGCGTGGTGGATGCTGTCCTGATGGTTCAGGTAAGCTTCCAGCACATCGGCACGGTGGAGGGTCATCCGCACAGCGTGGACATGCACCCGCATCCGGCCCCGGCTTTCATGTAAAATCGTACATTTCATCAGTAATAACCTCTTTTAGTGCAGATTCATGAAAAAGAGCCGCCCGAAGGCGGCTCAGAAGCTGCGGGATTATTCCTCGGTCTTTGCCTCAGTCTCGGCAGCGTCCTCGATGACTTCCTGTGCAGCCTCGGCAGCGCGGGCCTCGTTGATGGCCTTTGCATCGGCCAGGATATCACCGGCCTGCTCCTGGACCTTATTGACAGTCTCCATGGTGGAGTCTTTCATGCGCAGGACGGCGGCAGTGGTCTGGGTGTAAACTTTCTTGGCATCCTTGCTTGCCAGCACTTTGAAACCGGCAGAACCAAACACGACACCACCAACAAACAGAGCGATCTTCTTCACGTCAACCATAGTTGTAAACCTCACTTATTTTTATTTCGGCATCTGGAATGCCTGTCTTGAGCCCCCGCGGCTGCCTTGCCTGCCCTTACCCGATGTCTACAGGCCGAATCCGGGCAGTGGAGGACCACTTCTGGCCATATTGTAGCACGGCTTTTCAAATTTTCAAGGGTTTTGAGTTAAATTAAGACGTGCTAACTTTTTACGAAAAGTAGTTAGAAAACGCTATCCCTACGTGTTTTTTATAACAAACCACGGTTTGTATGGCTGAACAAACCACGCTTTGTAACACGCCGGGGACAAAAAAATCAACGAAATACGGCCCGGAGGGTTGCACTGGGGCAGCGCTTCATTGTACAATAAAGCGTAAGAGAGAAAAACGACCATCCAAAGGGCGGGCAACACTGCCCGGAAGTGAGGAAGATATGAGCGAGAAGAATATCCGGGTGCTGGCACTGGACTTGGACGGCACCCTGACCAATGACGAGAAGAAAGTGACTCCCCGCACCCGCGCGGCACTGGATGCCGCCGTGGCAAAGGGCGTGACCATCGTGCTGGCCTCCGGCCGCCCCACGGCAGGCATCATGCCGCTGGCAAAGGATCTGGGGCTGGACAAAAAGGGCGGCTGCATCCTGGCCTACAATGGCGGTGCCATCATCGACTGCACAACGGGGGAGACCCTTTACCAGAAGCGGCTGGACCCGGACATGGTGCCTAAGCTCTGCGCCTTTGCGGCGGAGCAGGACATTGCCATTCTTACTTACAATAAAGAGGGCGTTGTCACCGAGCGCCCGGAGGACGAGTGGGCGGCCCGAGAGGGCTTTACCTGCCACCTGCCCATGATCCAAGTGGAGGATCTGGCGGCTTATGTGGATTACCCCATCTGCAAAATGCTCATCACGCTGGACCCCGCCCGCCGCGACGAAGTCTGCGCCGAGGGGAAAAAGCGGTTTGAGGGGCAGATCGACCTGTACCCCTCCAGCCCGTTCTTCATCGAGGCCGTGCCGCTGGGCGTCGCCAAGGACGTCAGCCTGGGGGCTTTGCTGGAGAAGATGGGGCTGACCCGCGAAAATCTCATGGCCTGCGGCGACGGCCTGAATGACCGCTCCATGCTGGCCTTTGCCGGCACGGGCGTTGCCATGCGGAACGCTGAGGACGCCGTGAAAGCGGTGGCCAGCGATGTGACCACCGCCGACAACAACCACGACGGCGTGGCCGAAGCCATCGAGAAGTTTATTTTGGACTGAGAGGGACGACACAACAATGCCGCAGCGCAATCTGGTTTTATTCGATTTGGAGTGGAACATCGGCTACCAGCCGTATACATTCAACTATCACGGGGTGCAGCAGACATTCCGGGGCGAGATCATTGAGATCGGCGCGGTGAAGATCGACGAGGACGCCAATGTCCTGGATACGTTCTCCATCCACCTCCGGCCCCGCATTTTCCGCAAATTACAGCACCACATCGCCAAGGTGACGGGCCTGACCCAGGCCGACCTGGACCGGGGCGAGCCCATTGTGCAGGGCTGCGCCGCTTTATGAAGTGGTGCGGCCCGGACGCCGAGTTTGCGGAGTGGGGCATGGACGATGTGCCGGTGCTCAAGCAGAATCTCTTCCTGTGCAATCTGGATGAGAGCCGCCCGACCGTCTGGTATGATCTGCAGCAGGTCTTCCTGCGGGAGCACCCCCGCAAGGAGGGCGAGGGGATGACACTGGAGAGTGTCGTCACCCGGATGGGCATTCCGATGGATCGCCCGTTCCACGATGCCCTGTCCGACACGCTCTATACCGCCGATGTCTGCCGCAAGCTGGACCTGCGGGCCGGGCTGGCGGCCTACCCCACCGAGGACGAGGCCCTGCACCAGAGCCTCTGCCCGGCCCCCGGCGATTACCGGGATTTCAAAGTCTTCCGCGGCTATGTGGAGCCATCTACCTGGCGCATGGATCCCGCCATCAGCGTGGCGCGGTGCCCGGTGTGCGGAGAAGATCTGACCCCGGACGAGATCTGGCTGAAAAAGGGCAGCAACAGCTGGTATACGCTGGCCCAGTGCCCCCGCTGCCAGGGCAGCGGCAACGAGGCAGGCAAGGGCGTCCTGCAGCGGTACAAGCTGGCCCGGCGGGACGGCCTGCACTGGAGCTTTGCCCGCTGCGTGCAGGTGCCGGACGACGCGGGCCTGGCCCGCTGGCACAAGCAGCGCACCCAGCAGATCGAGCGGATGCGTGCCCGGGCCGAAAAGCAGGCGGAAGAAGCCGCCAAAAACGCCGCGAAATAAGAAAAATTTTGCAGGAAAACCCACCGTTCTTCCGTAACAAAAGGAGAGGACGGGTGCAAAAAGGCAAAAACGCTCAAATTCTGTTCATAGCCCCGTCATAGAATTTGGATATACTAGCTGCATAGAATGTGCGAAACGGGAAAGGATGAACGCGTGATGGACTGGACATGGTTCCACCAGCTGGGGCAGCTGGAGTTCTGGGAGGGCCTGCTGGCCGGGTTTGAGAATCTGGGCCCGCTGGTGCCCATCCTGCTGGCAGCGGTGGAGTCGTTTTTCCCGCCGCTGCCGCTGGTGGCCATTGTGGCCCTCAATGTGGCGGCTCACGGCGGGGTGCTGGGCTTTTTGTACAGCTGGATGGGGGTGGCCGCAGGCGGCACCATCATGTTCCTGCTCTGGCGGCGGGTGTTCAAGCGGTTTTTCTGGAAGCTGGCCAGCCGCTCCCGCAAGCTGGAACGGGCGCAGCAGTGGGTGAACCACTTTGATACGGCGTCCCTGTTTATGCTGGCCCTGCTGCCCTTTGCGCCCACTTCGTTCATGCACTTTGCCTTTGGCATGTCGGACATGGACGAGGGCCACTATCTGCGCACCGTGCTGCTGGGCAAAGGTGCCATGGTTGGCATGATGGCCGTGTTCGGACAATCGCTGCTGAGCAGCCTGCGCAACCCGGGGTATCTGGTGCTGGCCATTGCCATCTGGGGCGGGATGTACTGGGTGAGCAAGCAGTTCTGCAAGAAGCACGATATCAATTGAAAAGCGGTGCAGCCCAATGGAGCGATGGCTTACAGTGTTGTCGGATCTCCGGCAGAAAAGACTCCAATAGATCAGATGAGATAGAAGCGGACTGCTTCGGAAAAATAGGAAAAAGACAGACTTTTCGCACAAGAAAGTCTGTCTTTTTTTGTGGAAAATAGGGAAAGAACCCGAAACTTCCATCACGATTTGCGAGAATTGAATCACAAAAGTCGATGTAAAGCCAAACAGGGATGTGATATATTAGTTTCGGAGTTACAAAAAAGTGAACATAAAAAACTTACAATAAAAAATACAATTGTGCATTATAGCTTGTTTCTTTGGACTTTTAGAAGCCGAGAAAGAACTTGCATGAAATCCTTGAATCATTTCAGGGCGCGAGCAAAGCCCTTGAAAGGATCATTTTTCAAACAGAAAGGAGGATCCTGTTACACGATCGATCATCGCGGAAATTGAAACTGGATTTGAAAAGGAGAAGAACGATGAACCGTGTTGTGAAAACGACCATTGCTTCCGCTCTGGTGCTGTCTATGGCATTGAGCGGAACGACTGCCGCAATGGCAGCGGCACCAGCAGAGGAAGAAAACTGCATCTCGGCAGCTTCCATTGCGAATTGGGCAGAAAATACCAGAATCAAACTGTTCAATAAGAGCGTGTATGCCAAGTACAAGCCAGGCGTTACCGTCGAGAAAGACGAGAACTCGCCCACTGGTTATACCGTCACTTTTATTTACAAAGAGCAGAAGAGCTATACTTCCAACGCTGGTCTGACGATCAATACGACGGAAAACCCGCTGACCAAGGTGGAGCTGTACAGTGATTGCTTTATGCTGTTCGACCCGGCCAGTGTACGGCAGGCAGCATTGACGCTTCTCTGGCCTCCACTCCATATCAGTATGCAGCAGGTCTGGCTCCCGCCGGCGGCAACGGTGATACCACTTACTATGTGGAAATGGAAAAATTTGCGGATGGCCGCTGGGGAGTACAGATGCCGCTGTCAAGCGGCGCGTTCGTCTATAACTTCCGTGTGACTGCAGCGAATGGCGACCAGATCGCGCGGCTGGACGATCCCATCAATCCGACGATGACCAACTCGGCAACGGGGATCCGCAGTCTGTCCAGTATGGTCTATGTCCCGTATGATGCGGCCAAGCAGGGCACCAGTGAGTGGGCAGACCGCTCGGTGGAACTGCCGCAGGCGGATGCAGGCAAGCGCGGAACGGTACAGACCGTTTCTTACATCGGGGCAGACAGCACGGAGCATGGTCTGGCCGTGTATCTGCCAGCGGGTTATGATGCGAACCGCACAGAGCCTTATAAAGTGCTGTATCTGTCTCATGGTACGTCCGGTGATATCTATGGTGACGAGCTGCGCTGGATGAATGAGGGCGACGTGCCCAATATTTTGGACAACCTGATCGCAGAGGGAAAGACAGAGCCGTTTATCGTTGTCACAATGAACAACCAGCAGTATGGTCAGGGGGCAGGCCACTCCGGACCCAATTGGAAGTACTCTGACATCGAGACAGATCAGATCCATTATATCATGCCCTATGTGGAGAGCCACTATCATGTCAGCACCACGGCAGAGGGTCGTGCTTATGCAGGTTTGTCCATGGGCGGCTCTACCACCAGTAATATGCTGATGCACCATACAGAGCTGTTTGGCTACTATGGCGTCTGGAGCTACGCGAATGTGGATGGTTCTTTTGGCGGCGTAGCGGGCATTACCGATCCGAGCGTGCGCAAGCATTTGTCCTCTCTGACGGTGAAGCCGAAGATCATGCTTGCTGCCGGAAACTGGGACTTTGGCCAGGAGCCTGTTAAGACCTTTGGCAAAAATCTGAGCGAACTGGGTCTGGACTATACCTATCTGCAGGTGCCCGCCGCCCATGACTGGGAGTGCTGGCAGCTGACCTTTGCAAATGCAGCGGAGAACTTCCTGTGGAAATAATTTCGGACAGAATATAAAAAGCAAATGATAAAAAGGGGCTGTTGCGTTTTTTGCAACAGCCCCTTTTCAGGTCTGATCAATTCTCGGCCAGGTTGCCGGTGTAGAGCTGATAGTACTTGCCTTTCTTGGCGATCAGCTCATCATGGCTGCCGCGCTCAATGATGCGGCCCTGCTCCAGGACCACGATGCAGTCTGCATTGCGGACCGTGGACAGGCGGTGGGCGATGACGAAGCTGGTGCGGCCGTACATCAGGCCGTCCATGCCGCGCTGGACCAGCGCCTCGGTGCGGGTATCAATGGAGGAGGTTGCCTCGTCCAGGATCAGCACCGGCGGGTCAGCGACCGCGGCACGGGCGATGGCCAGCAGCTGGCGCTGGCCCTGAGACAGGTTGGCACCGTCGCCGGTCAGCATGGTGTTGTAACCATCCGGCAGGCGCTGGATGAAGCCATCGGCGTTGGCCAGCTTGGCGGCCGCGACGCACTCCTCATCCGAGGCGTCCAGACGGCCATAGCGGATGTTCTCCATGACCGTGCCGGTAAACAGGTGGGTATCCTGCAGCACGATGCCCAGAGAGCGGCGCAGGTCGCTCTTCCGGATCTTCTGGATGTTGATGCCGTCGTAGCGGATCTTGCCGTCCGAGATATCGTAGAAGCGGTTGATGAGGTTGGTGATGGTGGTCTTGCCGGCACCGGTGGAGCCGACAAAGGCAATCTTCTGGCCCGGGCGGCCGTACAGGTTGATGCCGTGCAGGACGGTCTTCTCGGGCACATAGCCGAAATCAACACCCGTAAAGGTGATGTCACCGGCCAGCTTGTGGTAGGTGGTGGTGCCGTCGTGGTGGGGGTGCTTCCAGGCCCAGATGCCCGTCCGCTCCTTGGTCTCCACCAGGTTGTCGTCCCGGTCGTACTTGGCGTTGACGAGGGTGACATAACCCTCATCGGCCTCGCTGGGCTCATCCATCATCTTGAAGATACGCTCGGCACCGGCCAGTGCCATGATGATGCTGTTGGCCTGCATGGACACCTGGCTGATGGGCATGTTGAAGCTCTTGTTCAGGGCCAGGAACGCCATGACAGTGCCCAGCGTCATGCCGCCCACATTGCCCACGGCCATAGCCGCGCCCACCAGAGCGCAGACGGCGTAGCTCACGTTGCCCAGCTGGCCGTGACGGGCATGATGATGTTGGCGTAGCTGTTGGCCTGCTTGGCGCTGTCTTTCAGCTTATCGTTCAGCTCCCGGAAACCGGCCAGAGTTTTCTGCTCGTGGGTGAACACCTTGACGACTTTCTGGCCCTCCATCATTTCCTCGATATAGCCGTTCAGCTTGCCGAGGTCACGCTGCTGGGCGATGAAGTATTTGCCGCTCTGGGAGGTGATCTTCTTGGTGGTGAAGAGCATCAGGGCTACCATCAACATGGTGACGACGGTGAGACGGATGTCCAGCATACACATGCTGACAAAGACGGAAACGATGGTGATGGCGCTGGAGATGAGCTGCGGGATGCTCTGGCTGAGCATCTGGCGCAGGGTGTCCACATCGTTGGTGTAAACGGACATGATATCACCGTGGGGGTGCTGGTCAAAATACTTGATGGGCAGGCTCTCCATGTGGGTGAAGAGCTGGACGCGCAGGTTGCGCAGGGTGCCCTGGGTCACGTTGACCATGATGCGGGAATTACACCAGGCGGCGATGATGCCCACCAGATAGATGCAGCCCACCTTGAGCAGAGCGCCCAGCAGGGGAGCAAAATCAGGGTTGGCCTGCTGGGTCATGGGGACGATGTAATCGTCCACCAGCGTCTGCAAAAACAGGCTGGCCTGCACATTTGCCATGGCACTTGCCACGATGCAGAACAGCACGATGATGCAGTGGGGCAGGTAGTGCCTGAATACCTCCCCCATGATCCGCTTGAGCAGCTTGCCCGGGTTCTCTACTTTGGGGCGCGGGCCGCCGACGCCGCGGGGGCCGGGGCCGTGAACCACTTTTGCTTTTTCCTGCGCCATTACTGCTCACCTCCCTGCTTGTCGAAGTCGCCGCTGCCCTGGGTCTGGCTGCTGTAGACTTCCTGATAAATGGCGTTGGTCTTCAGCAGCTCCTCATGAGTGCCCAGGCCGTTGATCTGGCCGTTGTCCAGCACCAGGATGCGGTCAGCATCCTGCACCGAGGAGATGCGCTGTGCAATGATGATCTTGGTGGTGCCGGGGATCTCTTCCCGGAACGCCTTGCGGATCTTGGCGTCCGTGGCGGTATCCACGGCGCTGGTGGAGTCATCGAGGATCAGGACCTTGGGTTTGCGCAGCAGGGCGCGGGCAATGGTCAGGCGCTGCTTCTGGCCGCCGGAGACGTTGCTGCCGCCCTGCTCGATCCAGGTGTTGTACTGATCGGGGAAGCGCTCGATGAATTCATCGGCGCAGGCCAGCTTTGCCACCCGGATGCACTCTTCCTCGCTGGCGTTCTCGTTGCCCCAGCGCAGGTTATCCAGGATGGTGCCGGAGAACAGCACGTTCTTCTGCAGTACCATGGAGACCTCATGGCGGAGGACATCAAGGTTGTAATCTTTCACGTCCACGCCGCCGACCTTGACGGTGCCGGTCTCGGCGTCGTACAGGCGAGGAATGAGCTGCACCAGGCTGGATTTCGCGCTGCCCGTGCCGCCGATGATGCCCAGCGTTTCGCCGGGTTTGAGGGAGAACGTGATATCATTCAGCACCGGCTGGCCGGAGCCGTGCTTATACTGAAAAGAAACATGCTCAAACTCAATGGAGCCGTCGGCCACCTGCTGCACGGGGTTCTTGGCCGGGGGCAGGTCAGTCTTCTCGTCCAGCACTTCCACGATACGCTTGGCGGAAGAGGCGGACATGGCGATCATGACGAACGCCATGCTCAGCATCATCAGAGCCATGAGAATGTTCATGATGTAGCCGAACAGGGCGTTGAGCTGGCCGGTGGTGATGGCGCCGTGCAGGACATACTTGGCGCCGAACCAGCTCAGGGCGATGTTGCAGCCGTAAATGGCGGTGAGCATGGCGGGGTTATTGAAGCTCAGGCGACTCTCCGCGTTGACGAACTGGTTGTACAGGCTCTCGCAGGCCTTGGTGTACTTCTCGTTTTCAAAGCCCTCGCGGACAAAGCTCTTGACCACGCGGATGGCCGAAACGTTCTCCTGCACGGAGGCGTTCAGGTTATCGTAGTTTTTGAACACGCGGTCAAAAATTTTGAACGTGGGCACCATGATGGAAGCCAGCACCACCAGCAGGAATACCACGGCCACCACAAAGATCAGGGCCAGCGGGCCGCCGATCATGCAGGCCATGAACAGGGCAAACACCAGATGCACCGGGGCGCGCACGCACATCCGCTCGATCATCTGGAACGCGTTCTGCACGTTGGTCACGTCGGTGGTCATACGGGTGACAAGGCCGGCGGTGGAGAATTTGTCGATGTTGGAGAACGAGTAATGCTGGATGCTCTCATACATGGCGTCGCGCAGATTGCCTGCAAAGCCCGTGGAAGCATCGGCGGCAAAGCGGCCCGCCAGCACACCCAGCAGCAGCGCGAAAGCAGCCACCAGGAACGTGAGCAGACCATATTTGAGGATGGCGTTCATATCGCTCTTCTCGATGCCCTGATCGATGATGAACGCCATGATGGTGGGAAGCAGGATATCCATGATCGCTTCCAGCGCGGAAAGGAGAGGCGTCACGATGGCAGAGCGTTTGTACTCGCTAGATGTGACGCTAACTTTTTGATCATCTGTAGTTTCCTCCTGTGATTGATTTTGTTTGGTACAGAACAATTCTATACAGAACTTTTTGAATGTCAATGCAATTCAAAAAGGTTTCGGAAAAAGTTCATATTTGTGAATCATTCAGCCCGTTCTTGAGTTTGTTGAGCAGTCGGAGCAGCTCGGTGTTTTCTTCCTCTGTCAGCAGCCCAGCTACAAATTCGTCGGTCTGATGGAGGGAGAGCATGGTCTTTTCGTGAAATTCCAGGCCTTTGGCCGTCAGCACCAGCATTTTGAGCCGGGCGTCCTGGGGGACGCTCTGGCGCTCAATGTAGCCTTTGCGCTCCATCAGCTGCAGAATGTTGGTCACGGTGGAGCGGGTAATGGAAAAATCCCGCTCGATGTCCCGCTGGAAGACCGGCTCACTCTGATGGGAGTAGAGATATTCCACGATCCACCCATGCATGGGCGTGCCCTGTTCCAGCCCGTTTGCCCGGGAGAACGCGTTGATCTTGCGGAAGATGAGGTTGTTTACCCGGCGGATCTGGGCCGGGATGACCTGCGGCGGCTCCCAGGGCGGGTTGTCGTGGGGAGGGCAGCAGCCGGGATGCACTGTTTTAAAATCGGTCAACATAAGAATCACCCTTTGGATCGTTTTGAAACTAAACTGTTTCAAATAAAACTGTTTGATACAGTACAATTATAGGCGTGAGAAAGGAAATGTCAAGAGAAAAAGCTCCCCAGCGGGGAGCTTTTTCTCTGAAAATATCGTTATTGTGCTTTCTGGCCCTGCAAAATCGCCATGACGATCTCGGGTTTGTTGGTCACGATGATCTCCGGGTTCTGCTTGAGGACACTGCGCAGGTCCCGGCGGCTCTCGTCGCCCACGGGCCAGGGGGCCACATGGTAGCCCATCTCCACCGCGCGCTGGAGCAGGGTGGTGTCCCGGAAGCAGACGTGGTACTCCGGGCCGACATAGTCCAGCGGGAAATCAAACTGGGAGACATACTTGAGCATATCGGTCTGGTAATAGTACTGCTGTAAGATCTCCACCAGGTTTTTGCCCGGGTAGTTGGAGTAGAGGGCGGTCAGGCGGTCATTGAGGTAGCGCACCAGCAGGCCGTTCTCCTCGTCCACCGAGTCCGGATTCTCCACGATGGAGACGGCCTTTTCCAGCCCCTGCGGGCCGGAGAGCTCTTCCAGCAGCGGGTCGCCGTTGGTCAGGCCCAGATCTTCCCACAGGGCTGTGGGCGGGCAGAGGGAGGACTCCGTGTTCAGGAAGAGGGCTGCGGTGCGGATCTCGGGCCGGAGCTCCTTGATGCGGCCCAGCAGGCCGTACTGGAACGAGGTGAGGATGACTTTATCCTCCATGTGCGCGTTGACCACCGCGTCGATGACCCGCTCCGGGAAATCGGCATCCCGGTCCAGATAGGGCTTGAGCTCAATGTGCATCATCTTCATGTCTTTGCCGAGGTCCAGCACTTCCTCGATGGTGGGGATCTTCTCGCCCTCGTACTCGGGGCTCTTCCACTTGCCAAAGTCCAGCTGGCGCAGCTCGTCAAAGGTCATATCGTAGATATCGCCCTTGACGCCGGTGTGCGCATCGGTGAAGAAATCGTGGGCAATGACCAGCTTGTGGTCCTTGGTGAGCTGGACATCGCACTCGATGCCGTCGGCACCCAGCTCCTTGGCCAGCCGGAACGACGCCAGTGTGTTTTCCGGTGCCAGGTTGGAGGCACCGCGGTGTGCTATGATGAGGGGACGCATACAACTGCTCCTTATATTACGATATTACAATGATTTGATCGCGATTTTAAAAATATCGTATCACGAAACGACATATTTGCGATATGCAAACCAACGATGTTACCGACGCGTTCAAAAGTTGGTTTGCCATACATTGTCTCATCATACACGTTTTTATGGGCGGCGTCAATCAACAAAATGTGAATTTTGTTTGGTTTGCAAAACCACGCTCAGGCCAGGTCCTCGCCGTCCGACGCGATGACCTTTTTGTACCAGTAAAAGCTGTCTTTCCGGCTCCGCTTGAGGGTACCCTTGCCCTCGTTATCCTTGTCCACATAGATGAAGCCATAGCGCTTTTTCATCTCGCCCGTGGAGGCAGACACCAGATCGATGGGGCCCAGGTGGTGTAGCCCATCAGGGGCAGGCCGTCCTCGTTGATGGCTTTTTCCATCTGCTCAATGTGGGCCCGCAGGTAGTCGATGCGGTAGCTGTCGTGGATGGAGCCGTCCGGTTCCACGGTGTCCACGGCACCCAGGCCGTTCTCCACCACAAAGAGCGGCTTCTGGTAGCGGTCGTACAGGCTGTTCATGGTGATGCGCAGGCCCACCGGTCGATGGCCCAGCCCCACTCGCTGGCCTTGAGGTAGGGATTGCGGGCAGCGCCTGTCACGGCGTTGCCGTCGGCATCGCCCAGCAGGGCCTTGTCCACCGTGACACAGCGGCTGGAATAGTAGCTGAACGAGATGAAGTCCACCACGCCCTCTTTCAGCAGGGCCTCGTCGCCCGGCTCCATCCGGAGCTGGATGCCGGCCCGCTCCATCTTCTTTTTGGCCCAGACCGGGTATTCGCCCCGGGACTGGACATCAATGAAGAAATAATTGTCCCGGTCGGCGTCGGCCGCGGCCTGCACATCGGCGGGGGCACAGGTGCGGGGGTAATACTGGCCTGCCGCCAGCATACAACCCACCATGGCCCCGGGCATCAGCCTGTGGGCCAGCTGGACGGCTTTGGCGCTGGCCACCAGCTCATGGTGGGCGGCCTGGTATTTGGTCTGCAGCACGTTTTCACCCGGCTCAAACAGCAGGCCGGCCCCCATAAAGGGCATGTGGAGCAGCATGTTGATCTCATTGAATGTCAGCCAGTATTTCACTTTGCCCGCAAAGCGGCGGAACAGAACCTCGCAGTAGTGGGTGTAGGCGTCCACCATCCGGCGGTCTTTCCAGCCGCCGTATTTTTGGATGAGTGCAATGGGGGTGTCGAAGTGGCAGAGAGTGACCAGCGGCTCAATGCCGTATTTGTGACACTCGTCAAAAAGGCTCTCGTAAAATTTCAGCCCCTCCTCGTTGGGCTCGGCATCGTCGCCGTGGGGCAGGATGCGGGTCCAGGCGATGGAGAGCCGGTAGCATTTGAAGCCCATCTCCGCAAAGAGGGCGATGTCCTCTTTATAATGGTGGTACATGTCGATGGCTCATGGGAGGGGTAAAAGTGCCCGGCGTCACAGTCCAGCATCTTCAGTGTGCCCATGGCCACGGGGAAGCGATCAGGGCCGAACGGCACCACATCCACGCTGGACAGGCCCCGCCCGCCCTCGTTGTATGCGCCCTCGCACTGGTTGGCGGCGGTGGCACCGCCCCATAAGAAATCCTTTGGAAATCTGCCCATAAAAATGCCCTCCTGTTTGTGAAAAATTCTTCTGCTACCACTATACCCCATCTCCCGGCGGCGTGTCCAGTCACGCTTTGTACAAAAATCGGCCCGCGGTTTTGGCACTGCTGGCCGGGAAAACCGGGGGAAAGTACGACTTTTGTCGTCGATACGACGAAAAACGAAGCTGATTTTTAGCAATTTTCACGAAGAAAACCGAAAAATGAGGGCATTTTCCTTGGATTCTGTTTCTTCCAAACGGACAGGTTCTGTGATAAGATATTGATGGAAGCTGAAAACAAAACCCCTCTGTCACCTGCGGTGACACCTCCCCTGACCGGGGTGACCCTGGCGTACCGCAAGGCTTTCTCTCTTTGCCAAAGGCTCTCCGGACAGGAGAGCTGGCGCGAAGCGACGGAGAGGTTTACACAAGAAATAGGAGTGTTTTGCTATGACAGAGTTTAAGCCCATCAAGGAAGGCAAAGTCCGCGAAATTTACGACAATGGCGACAGCCTCATCATGGTTGCCACGGACCGCATCTCTGCGTTTGATTACATCCTGAAAAATAAGATCACCAACAAGGGCAAAGTGCTCACCCAGATGAGCAAGTTCTGGTTTGATTACACCCGTGATGTGGTGCCCAACCACCTCATCAGCGTGGACAATAAGGATATGCCGGAGTATTTCCAGCAGCCCGAGTTTGAGGGCAAGTGCACCATGTGCCGCAAGCTGACCATGCTGCCCATCGAGTGCATCGTGCGCGGCTACATCACCGGCAGCGGCTGGGCCAGCTACCAGGAGAACGGCACTGCCTGCGG
Source organism: Faecalibacterium sp. OF04-11AC (assembly GCF_003460645.1). Lineage (NCBI taxonomy): Bacteria > Bacillati > Bacillota > Clostridia > Eubacteriales > Oscillospiraceae > Faecalibacterium > Faecalibacterium sp. OF04-11AC. The sequence goes on from NZ_QTVP01000011.1 coordinate 21,601, forward strand.
CATCAAGCTGCCCGAGGGCCTGAAAGAGTCCCAGAAGCTGCCGGAGCCCATCTACACCCCCTCCACCAAGGCAGAGCTGGGCGACCACGATGAGAACATCACCTTTGAGCAGAGCATCACCGTGCTGGAAAAGCTCTTCCCCGGCAAGGGCGAGGAGTACGCCACCAAGCTGCGGGACAACACCATTGCCCTGTACAAGAAGTGCGCCGAGTATGCCCTGAGCCGCGGCATCATCATTGCCGACACCAAGTTTGAGTTCGGCCTGGATGAAGAGGGCAATGTGATCCTGGGCGACGAGATGCTCACCCCGGATTCCTCTCGCTTCTGGCCGCTGGAGGGCTACGAGGCAGGCCACGGACAGCCCTCGTTCGACAAGCAGTTTGTCCGCAACTGGCTCAAGGCCAACCCCGACAGCGATTTCAACCTGCCGCAGGACATCATTGACAAGACCATTGCCAAGTATGAGGAAGCCTATGAGATGCTCACGGGCAAGAAGCTGTAAGAACTGCTGATTTTCAAAAACAAACTTTCAACCGCAAAGCACCCGCCCTGTGGAAAACGGAGCGGGTGCTTTTGGCGTAAAAAGTTTCGTTTTACAGAAAAATCACTTCTTTTGTTGCGCGGCGGGGGGCGGCGTGCTACAATAGCCAAGGTGAAATGGGGTGTGCGGCAAAACACCCTGCAAAATACGGTGAAACGAGGAGAACGCCCGCCGGGGCGCTGAAAGGAAAAACGGTATGGAACACAATAAGCGGGAAAAGATCATGGCGTACGTCAGCCAGTACGCGATCATCACCCTGAGCATCACCATCATGAGCGTTGGTGTGTATTTCTTCAAATTCCCCAATAACTTCGTCTTTGGCGGTGTGACCGGTGCGGCAGCTCTGGTGGCAAAGCTGACCCCCCTCTCGGCTGCGGCGTTCTCGTCCTGGGCCAACATGATCCTGCTGGTGGTGGGCCTCATCTTCCTGGGCAAAAAATTTGCCATGACCACAGGCTATGCCTCGGTGGTCATGTCGGCGGAGCTGATGTTCCTGGAAAAGTTCTTCCCCATGCACGGCTCCCTCTCCAACCAGCCCATGCTGGACCTGCTGTTCGCCATCGCTCTGCCGGCCATTGCCTCGGCCCTGCTCTTCAATGTAGGTGCTTCCTCGGGCGGCACGGACGTCATTGCCCTCATCGTGGAAAAATACACCCACATCCACAGCATCGCCGTAGCCCTTTTCCTCACCGACCTGTTCATGGTGGTGGCGGCCTGCTTCGTCTTTAACCTGTACACGGCACTGTATTCGTTCGTGGGTCTGACCGTGAAATCGCTGGTCATCGACGCCGTGCTGGAGCGGATCAAGATGTGCAAGGCCATCCTCATCATCTGTGACGACAAAGATCCCATCTGTAATTTCGTCATGCGCAAGCTGGTGCGCGGCGCTACCTACACTCCCTGCTTTGGTGCCTACACCGATAAGCCCCATTATATGATCTACACCACCCTCACCAACCGGGAGGCCGGCCAGCTGCAGGAGTTTATCCATAAGGAAAACCTCAACGCGTTCATCTCCATGCTGAGTACCACCGAAGTGTTCGGCAAGGGTTTCAATCATGCGTAAAAGATCAGGGCCCCGGCATATAGCCGGGGGCCCTGATCTTTTACGGCTTGCCATCTTTATCCATTCTTTTCCGAAATGGATGGAGATTGAAAGACGCGATTTCACAAAACGAGGTTTTGGGCGCATAATAGAAGCAGGAAAAGCGGATTTCCCCGCTTTGTAAGCGATGTTTTTGTGGGAGCGGACAGCGGAGCGGAAACGCGGACGGAAACCAGACATGAGAAAATGGAATATTTCTTGTGCACAAGCGAAATTTTTGCTGTTTCTTAACGAATATTAAGGCTGCGGCTATGATTTCTGTAAGGTTGTAAGGCTATCATAGAATCATCAAGGGCGGCCACTGGGCCGCAAGAACGGTATATTAGAAGGTAACACCCACCAAGGAGGAAAAAGCATGGAGATCAAGAAAGCAGCAACTGCTGGCACTCTGGAATCCAGCGATTGCATGGTGACGGTGGAGCCGGGCGAGGGCAAAGTTGATTTCTCCCTCGAGAGCTCTGTCATCAACCAGTACGGCAACCAGCTGCGCAAGGTCGCACTGGAGACGCTGAAGAACCTGGACATTGATAACGTCCGCATCACCATTGTGGACAAGGGCGCGCTGGACTGCACCCTGAAAGCCCGCATTGAGGGCGCGGTGTTCCGTTCCGTCGATCAGTATGAGAATCTGCCCTGGGGAGGTGCCATTCGATGAACAATCCGAACAAGAAGCGCCTGCGCCGCACGATGATGTTCCTCAATGCGCAGAAGCCCGGCCTCATCAAGGATCCTTACATCTATAAGGCGGACTCCCTGATGCTGGACCTCGAGGACGCTGTTGCCGAGAACCAGAAAGATGTTGCCCGTTTCAGCCTGTACCATGCTCTGAAGACCGTGGATTACCGCGGGGCTGAGCGTGTTGTCCGCATCAACGGTCTGGACACTCCCTACTGGCGGGAAGACATCCGTGCCTGTGTGGCTGGCGGCTGCGATTCCATCCGCATCCCCAAGACCGAGCACGCTGAGGATGTCCACCGCGTGGCCCAGGCCATTGCCGAGGACGAGAAGACCTATGGCCGCCCCGAGGGCGATGTGCTGATCATCGCTGCTTTGGAGTCTGCCCGCGGCGTGATGAACGCTTTGGAGATCTGCGAGAGCGATGAGCGCCTGTTCGGCATCGCTCTGTCCGGCGGCGACTACACCAAGGATCTGCAGACCCACATCACCGGCACCGGCATCGAGCTGATGGGTGCCCGCCAGCAGATGATCATTGCAGCCCGCGCCGCCGGTGTGCAGTGCTTCGACACCGTTTACACCGACCTGAAGGATATGGACGGTTTCCGCAAGGACGTGGAGAACATCCACCTGATGGGCTTCGATGGCAAATCCATCATCAATCCTCGCCAGATCCCCATTGTCCACGAGATCTTTACTCCCACCCAGAAAGACATCATCTTTGCGGAAAAGGTCGTCAAGGAGATCGATTCCAAGAAAGCTCTGGGCATCGGTGTCTTCACCGTGGACGGCAAGATGATCGACATCGCCTTCTACGATGGCGCAAAGCGCACCATCGATCTGGCCAAGGCTTCCGGCGTGTATAAGGGGGATTTGTAATTATGATCAACGCAGTCGGCAGAGAAATTCCCGAAGAGATCCTGGAGCGCACCGGCAAAGAGGTCTTCCAGGGCAACAATTATAAAGACGGCAAGGCTTTCCAGAAAGCCAGCCCGAAAGTGACTCCCGTGATGCGCAATGACCACGACAAGATGGTCAAAGACATCCACGAGGCCCTCGTCAAGTGCAACGCCCACGACGGCATGACCGTCTCGTTCCACCACCACTTCCGCGAGGGCGACCTCGTGGTCTGCATGGTCATGGAAGAGATCCACAAGATGGGCATCAAGAACGTCACCCTGAGCGCAAGCTCTCTGGGCAAGGCTCATGACGCTCTGGTCCCCATGATCGAGGACGGTACCATCCTGAACATTGAGTCCTCCGGCGTCCGCGGCAAGATCGGCGATGCTATCTCCCACGGCAAGCTCAAGGGTCTGGCTACCATGCGCAGCCACGGCGGCCGTGTCCGCGCCATTGAGACCGGCGAGACCCACGTTGATATCGCATTCATCGGCGCGCCCAGCTGCGACGAGTACGGCAACTGCTCTGGCATGGGCGGCAAGACCAACTGCGGCGTCCTGAGCTATGCTTATGTGGACGCTGAGATGGCCGATTACGTTGTGGCTGTCACCGATTGTCTGGTGGCTTACCCCAACTACCCCGCAGAGATCAACCAGACCAAGGTGGATTACGTCTGCGTCGTGGATCAGATCGGCATCCCCGAGAAGATCGCTACCGGCGCTGCCAAGCCTACCACCGACCAGCGCAAGATCCTGATGGCCGAGTACTGCACCCAGGTCGTGGCCAACACCCCGTACTTCAAGGACGGCTTCTCCTATCAGACCGGTGTCGGCGGCGCATCCATCGCTTCCACCATCTCTCTGAGCAAGATCATGGAGGAGAAGAACATCCACATGGGTCTGGGTGTCGGCGGCCTGACCAAGCCCATGTGCGAGCTGCTGGACCGCGGTCTGGCCCGCAAGCTGGTGGATACCCAGGACTTTGACCTGGACGCTGTCAACAACGTCCGCACCAACCCAAACCATTTCCCCATCTCTGCGGGCGAGTATGCAAGCCCCATGAATAAGGGCGCGTTCGTCAACAAGCTGGATTACGTCATCCTGGCTTCTCTGGAAGTCGATACCCACTTCAACTGCAACGTTGTGGTTGGTTCCGACGGCATCATCACCGGTGCACAGGGCGGCCATCCCGATACCGCACAGGGTGCAAAGTGCACCATCGTCATCGCTCCGCTGCTGCAGGGCCGTATCCCCGCCATCTGCACCGATGTGACCACCGTCACCACCCCGGGCGAGAGCGTGGACATCGTTGTCACCGATTACGGTGTGGCGGTCAACCCTGCCCGCCCCGACCTGCTGAAGGCTCTGCAGGACGCTGATTGCGTGCCCCTGAAGACCATCGAGGAGCTGCGTGACATCGCTTACTCCATCGTCGGCGAGCCGGACAAGGTCCAGTTCGGTGACCGTGTGGTCGGTATCATTGAAGCACGCGACGGCACCATCATGGACGTTGTGCGCGAAGTCAAGCCTTTCTCTTTCCGCGAAGATTGAGTGTTCCCGCTCAGCGGTTCTTCTGCGGCCTGCCAACCGCAGTTTTCGGAATTGATTCACGGAAATTCCTTTCGCTCTTCTTCAACCCGCTGAGCAACTCAGACACACAATTTCATGCGATTCTCCTTTTAATGGTTTTGTGTTTTATACCGGCATAAAACCAAAAGCCCCCGGCTGCACCGCGCGCAGCCGGGGGCTTTCTATGTTGTGGATGAAAAAATGCCGTGTTTACGGCACAAACCGATATCCGACGCCCCGGATGGTGATGATATGCTGCGGGGTACGGGCGTTGTCCTCGATCTTGCTGCGCAGGCGGTTGATGTACACCATGATGGCATTGTCGTCCACGGCGATCAGGTTGCCCCAGATCTGCTCGTAGATCATGTCTTTGGTAAACACCTGCTGCGGGTGGCGGACAAAGAGCAGCAGGAGGGAGCGCTCTTTCTCCGAGAGGTTCAGCTCCACATTGTTTTTGTAAAACCGCATGGTGGTGGTGTCGCAGAGGAACGGCCCGCAGCTGATCTGCTGGCTGTTCTCCTGAGAGAAGCTCTTGCTCCGGCGGATGAGGGCTTTGACCTTGGCCCCTAAGATCTGCGGGCGGAACGGCTTGGTGACATAATCGTCAGCACCCAGCGAGAGGCCGTACATGAAATCGTAATCCTCGTTGCGGCCGCTGATGATGATGACCGGGGTGGTGACGCCGTTGCGGCGGATGGTCTGGATGACATCAAAGCCCTCCATATCGCCCAGGGTGATGTCCATTAAGATCATGTCCAGCGTGTTGCTCTGCCGCGCGATGAGGTCCAGCGCCGCCGCGCCGCTGTTCACCACAAGGGGCTCCATCTCGTTGCTGACCATTACTTTGGATAAAAGTTTGCAAATTGCCGGATCATCGTCTACAATAAGAACATGGTAAGACATGGTTGCTTCACCGCACTTCCTCTGACCAAAACCGTCGAAAATTGACACTTGAAATTGATACTTAATTAACAGTATAACATTTTTAGCCGGGAAGAGCAAGCACCTGCCCGGCTGAAAGGAGAAACCGCCATGAAACCGAACAAGCCGAACGCGCAGGAAAAGCGCTCCCCCCTGGAAACGCTCCGCACCCTCTGGGTGCCAATGGCTGTGGGAGCCGTTCTTCTGGTCATGCTGGCCATTGTGGCAAATCTGGTCTGGAAAGATTACAGCACGGCCCTGATGGAAAGCCAGACCCGCCAGATGGAGCTGGTGGTGCAGAGCCTGGCCGACAGCATTGAGTTTTCGCTGGAGGAGTACCTCGACCGCCTGGACTCCGCGGTTGCCAAGGTGGAAGCAAACCCGGACTATAAGCCCACGCTGGCCCCCAGCGATACCCTGAGTGATCTCTGGCTGGAGGACAACGATGGCAACATCGTTTACAGCTGCTACGGCATTACCGCCCTGAGCGATGTTCTCATTACCCGGTCAGAGGGCGTTTCTTACTGGCAGTACCACCGGGGCGATACCCATTATCTGGTGCTGAAAAAAGCGGCGGGGGAGCAGAGCGTCTGCCTGGTGGTGGATTCTACCACCCTCTACAAGCAGCTGGTCTCGGACATCCGGGTGGGCACCAACGGCTATGTGATGATCAAAAATGCCAATGACATGGTGGTCATGCACCCGGAATCGGCCCAGTGGGGCATCCGGGTGGTGGATGGCCGCCAGAAGCTCTATGCCTACAAAGATCTGGACCTGACCAGCCTGAGCGAGCTGCTCAAGGCCCAGCGGACACAGGACTCCGGCATCCGGGATTATTACTCCTACTGGTGGACCGACCCCAAACTGCCCCGGGTGCATAAGATCAGCGCGTTCCGGCATCTGGATGTGGGGAGCAGCTTCTGGATCGTCAGCGCCGTGGTGGATTACGACGATCTCTACCAGCCGGTGCGGGACAGCTTTTTGAAGATGGCGCTCATGTTCAGCGCCGTTGCGGTGGTTCTGGTGCTGTTTACCGGGATGATATTCCGTCTGCAGTGGAAGAACCAGCGCAGCGTGACCAAAATCAACGACCTGCAGGAGGTCAACGAGGCGTTGGAAGAGCTGCAGAAGAGCCGGGAGTCTCTGGCGCACGACCAGCGGCTCCAGCTCATGGGCACCCTGACGGGCGGCATCGCCCACGAGTTCAACAACTTCCTCACCCCCATCACGGGCTATGCCGACCTCATTATGGCCGACGCCGACCCCGAGAGTGAAATTTATGACAACGCCCGGGAGATCAGCGAAGCTGCCGAAAAGGCCCGGGACGTGGTGAAGCAAATTTCTTCCATGAGCCGGAAGAACGTGGAAACGGTCTATGACGCGGTGCCCGTGGAAAGCCTCATCGAGCACACCTGCAAGCTGGTGGAGACCAACTGCCCCAAACAGGTGCGGCTGCGGCAGGAGCTGGAGCTGCACGGCGAAAACGTGCTGGGCAACAGCACCCAGCTGCAGCAGGTGCTGCTGAATATCTGCATCAACGGCATCCACGCCATCGGCGTGGGGGAGGGCAGCCTGACCCTGCGGGCAAAAGCTGTCCCCCGGGAGGAGCTGGCGGCCCGGATCCCCGAGGAAAAGATCTCGGACGACTGGCAGAGCTATGTCCGCGTCAGTGTCACGGACACCGGCTGCGGCATGGATAAAGACACGCTGGCCCGCATCTTTGAGCCGTTCTTCACCACCAAAAAGCAGGGCGAGGGCACCGGCCTGGGCTTGGCATTGGCGGAGCAGATCATCAGCACCCATCGGGGCCATATCCTGGCCGAGAGCACCCTTGGCCAGGGGACAACGTTCTATATCTACCTGCCCGTGCTGGAGCGGCAGCGCGCCCTGGAACAGGTGCAGTGGGGCGTGGACCACAAGCTGCGCATCCTGGCTGCGGACGACAACAAGAAAGTGCTCAATTTGCTGGAGAAAGATTTCGGCCGTTTTGGCTTGGAAGTGCTCACCTGTTCCCGCCGGGGCGAGGTACGCACCCTGCTGGAGACCCAGCCCTTTGACGCCCTGGCCATCGACGAGAGCCTGACCGGCGGCAGCGGCGTGGAGTTCTGCATGTCCATTCAGGGCAAGTACCCGGCTCTGACCCGCATCGTGATGACCAGCAGCCCCACCCGTGAGATCGTGGATGCCCGCCGCCATGGCGTGATCGACGGTTACACCCTGAAGCCGGTCTCCGCCGCCACCCTGCTGGAAGAAATTCGTGCCTGCAGGCGGAGCGAGAAACAGAAATAATTGTATACAAGTAAGCATACAGACTCTTACAGGATATTAAGTCCTTTCTTAACAAACCGTAATGGACGGCACTTTGGCGTGTAAGTTTACAGGGCTATACTGGAACCATCGAAAGAGGGAATGGAAGTCCAGTAGAAACTGGAATGCCTTCCCAGATACGGAAAAAGGAAAGGAAGTTAACCAACATGAGTGATACGATCCTCGCTCTGCTCGGCTTTGCAACGGTGATTGCGGTCATCGTTCTGCTGCTGCGCAATGTCACGGTCCCTGCACTGGCTTTCGTCAGTGTCTCGACCATCACGGCTGCCATTCTGGTGGCAACCGGTGCGTTCACCCTCGATGAGATGGCAGGCTTTATCAAGGAGGGCGTGAAAGGCGTCCATGGTACTGCGATCCTGTTCATCTTCTCGGTCCTGTTCTTCGGCGTTATGACCGACGCCGGAATGTTCGACAAGATCATCGGCGCGCTGATGAAAAAGGTCGGCAACAATGTTGTCGGCGTTGCCTGATGACTTGCATCATCGCCATCATCGGCCATCTGGACGGCGGCGGCGCTTCCACGTTCCTCATCACCATCCCCGCCATGCTGCCGGTCTACAAGCGCCTGCACATGCGCCGTGAGACCCTGCTGCTGATCTGCGTTACCGCTATGGGTGTCATGAACCTGATGCCCTGGGGCGGCCCGACCATGCGTGCGGCCAGCGTGCTGGAGATCGAGGCAAACGACCTGTGGTTCCAGCTGATGCCTATGCAGGTGGTCGGTTTCATTCTGGCCATTTTCACCGCGATCTTCTGGGGCTTCCAGGAGAAGAAGCGCATTGCCAAGCTGGGCGACGCTGCGGTTGAGGATGCTGACAAGTACGATGATTCCGACAGCGGCGAGAAAAACGAGGAGCTGGCTCGCCCGAAGAACTTCATCTTCAATGTGATCCTGACCCTGGCCGTCATCATCGTCCTGGTCATGGATATCTTCCCCTCTTACTATGTCTTCATGGTTGGCTGCGCTCTGGGCATTCTGGTCAACTACCGCGGTAAGAAGCTGCAGAACTCCATCATCAAGAGCCATGCGGCTTCCGGCCTGACCATGGCCTCCACCATTATGTGTGCCGGCGTCTTCCTCGGTGTCCTGAGCAAGAGCGGCATCATGGAGAAAATGGCCATCATGATGGCCAGCGTCATCCCGGCTTCCATGGGCAAGTTCCTGCCGGTCATCATCGGCATCCTGAGCGTGCCTCTGGCTCTGCTGTTCGATACCGACTCTTACTTCTACGGTCTGCTGCCCGTCCTGATCAGTGTTGGCAACCAGTTCGGCGTCAACCCGGCTCACATTGCCATCGCCATGGTCGTCTGCCGCAACTGCGCTACTTTCATCAGCCCGGTGGCTCCCGCTACCTATCTGGGCATTGGTCTGGCCGGTGTCGAGATCAAGGATCACATCAAGTACTGCTTTGGCTGGCAGTGGGGCGTGTCCCTCATCTGCCTGGTGGCTGGCCTGATCCTCGGCGTTATCACTTTCTAAGTTTCCCATTCCGCCGCTCGGCCGCTTCCCGCAAGGGCAGCCCGGGCGGCTTTTTTGAAAAATCCCGATCCCCATTCTGAATCCCTCAAAGGAGGCTGCTGCAATGAACCAAACCCCTGTCTGCACCGCGGCCGACGCCATCTATCGTCTGGCGGCGGCAACCTCAAATATCTCAATGCGGAAAGCGGTAACGGCGATATCTCCCGCCGCGTCCGGCTGGCCACCTGGGCGAAAGGTCAGTCCCCCTACGCCATCATCGTCACCTGCTCGGACTCCCGGGTCATCCCGGAGAGCATCTTCTCAGCCGGCATCGGGGAGCTGTTCGTCATCCGGCTGGCGGGCAATGTGATTGACGACCACCAGCTGGGCAGCATCGAGTACGCGGCCGGGCACCTGGCTGCCGGTTGGTGGTGGTGCTGGGCCACACCCACTGCGGCGCGGTGGATGCCGCCATCCACCACGAGCCGGAGGGGTATATCAAGTACATCACCGATGAGATCAAAAAAGCCATCGGTGACGAAAAAGACCCCTATAAGGCCAGCTGCATGAACGTGCGGCACAGTGTGCAGGAGATCGAGAAGAGCCTGTGCATCCACCACATTGAAGAGGAAACCGGTCTGCGGGTCGTCGGTGCGATGTATCACATCGAGGACGGCAGTGTGGAATTCTTGTAAAATTTAGATCATTGCGGCAAAAACGGGTCATTTCCTGCGGGAAATGGCCTGTTTTCTTTTGACAATGCCCGCTGGACAGGCTATACTAACTCTGAATGAAATCGACTGGAAACGGAGGAGATACAAGATGGTACAGGTAGACCTCATCACGGGCTTTCTGGGAGCGGGCAAGACCACGTTCCTGCGGCGGTACGCGGCATATCTGGCCGGGCAGGGGGAACGTGTCTGCATCCTGGAAAACGATTTTGGCGCGGTGAATGTGGACGCCATGCTGGTACAGGACCTGCTGGAACTGGGGTGCGAGATCGAGACGATCAGCGGCGGGTGTGACTGTGACACCCACCAGCGCCGGATGCGCACCAAGCTCATCTCCATGGCCATGCGGGGGTTTACCCGGGTGCTGGTGGAGCCCAGCGGCATTTTTGACGTGGACGAGTTTTTTGACGTGCTGCGGGACGACCCGCTGGACCGCTGGTACCAGCTGGGGAATGTGATCGCCATTGTGGACGCCCTGCTGCCGGAACAGCTCTCGCCACAGGCGGATTATGTCCTGGCCTCCGAGTGCGCCAACGCGGGCCTTGTGCTGCTGAGCCGCGGCCAGCTGGCCAAACCCGGCCAGTGTGAAGCTGCCGTGGCCCACCTGAAACGGGCACTGACGGCCTGCAAGTGCAGCCGGGTGTTCCAGCCGGAGGAGATCCTGGCGAAAGACTGGGCCGCCCTCACGGAAGCGGACATGGCCCGGATCGCCCGCTGCGGGATGCGGCAGGCCAGCTGTGAAAAGCTCCATTTTGAGGAGCATGAGGCCTTTTCTTCGGCCTATTTTCTGGAGCTGGGCCTCAGCCTTGCCCAGCTGGAAAAAGCCATCCCGGCGCTCTTTACGGACCCGGCCTGCGGGCGGGTGCTGCGGGTGAAAGGCTTTGTGGAGGAAAACGGCCAGTGGGTGGAGCTGAACGCTACCGCCGACGGCCTGACGGCAAGCCCGCTGGCACAGGGCCAGCAGGTGCTTATCGTCATCGGCGAGGGCCTGGACAAGGCCCGGCTGGAGCAGCTCCTCCGGGGCTGACACTTTGCGGCGCAAACTGCTAGAGAAAGTGCAAAAATAAATTGCTTCTTGTTTCCTCCCGGCGTATAATGGAAGAAAGAAAAAAATAAGGGAGGAAGAACCCCATGAACGACAGTACGCAGCAAAGGCTCGGGACCCGCCGTGTGGTGGGGATGGTCGTCGGCATCGTCATCATTGGACTGGGCATCGCCCTGTTCAAGCAGTCGCACCTCGGCAACGATTCCATCAGCGCTCTGAACATGCGTCTGGCAGAGCTCTTTGGCATCTCGCTGGGAGTGCAGAATATTGCCGCCAATCTCCTGATGTTCGCCATTGAGATCTGGGTGGGGCGGCAGTACATCGGCCTTGGCACATTCGTCAACGGCATCTGCATCGGTTTCATCGTCACCGCGTTCTATGACCCCATTGCAGCGTTTTTCGGCCCGGCGGCGTCTTTGCCGGAGCAGCTGCTCTGGGTGGCGGCAGCGGTCATCGTTACCGCGTTGGGGGCTTCGCTCTACCAGACGGCAGACCTTGGCATCGCCCCTTACGACGCGCTGGCGCTGGAGCTGCGGGACCACACGCCCGTGCCCTATTTTGGCTGCCGTGTCTTCACGGACGCGGTCTGCGCGCTGGCCTGCTGGATGCTGGGCGGCCTGGTAGGGCTGGGCACGCTGATCTGCGCGTTCTGCCTGGGGCCGGTCATCCAGTTTTTCAACGGGCATTTTTCGGAAAAAGTGCTGCGGTATCAGCCGCGGAAAACCTGAGCATCGGATCTGCACCGTCACGGGAATGAGGTGCAGGCGGCCCTGCGGCAGTGCGGGAAGACGCCGTAGGAGGACTCTCCCAAGGGGGAATAGCGAATGGCGGAAATGGAACATTACCCAAATTTTCAGAAAGACAATTACATCCACCCCAAAGCTGCATGGGATAAACTGCGGATGGCAGGCGCGCGGCGGCAGAATGTTTACCTTTACGCGGCCACGGGCTATGGCAAGACGGAGCTGCTCCACCGCTATCTGCGGCGGCGCAGGCATATCTGGCTCAGCGGCGAGGGCCTGACCGTGGAGACTCTGCAGGAGATCGCGCTGCCGGCAGAAGCCACCATGGTCATCGACGACCTGGCCCGGGTGCTGGACCCGGCCGTCCGGCGGGAGATCGTGTCCATGCTGGATCAGCCGGGGGGGTGTGTGGCTCGTTCTGGCGGGCCGCTGCCCGCTGCCCAGCTGGCTGACACGGCCCTATGTCAATGGCCGCCTCAGTGTCATCCCGGAGGAAGACCTGAGGCTTTCCGAGAAAGAGATTGCCCAGCTGTACCTTTCGTGGGGCGTTCAGCTGCCCCGGAACCTGCTGGAAAAGCGGATCATCCCGCTGGTAGAGGGCAACCCGTTGGGGGCCCGGCTGCTGGCTGTGGAGATGAGCCAGGGCTCCAGCTATACGGAGGAGCTGCTGAATGACCTGACCCGGAAGTTTTACGAGTACCTCAATCAGGCCATTTACAGCGAGTGGCCGGAAGAGATCCGGGAGATGATGATGCAACTTTCGCTGCTGGAGCATTTTACCATCCAGCAGGCGGAAGAGATGACCGGGCGGAGCGATGTGAACCGCCTGCTGGCCCAGGCTGCCGAGACGGGCAACCTGTTCAGCATCAAAGACGGCGGTTACACCCTGCGGCCCGCCGTCATCAACAGCATGAAGCTGCGGATGGAGACGGTCTGCGATCGGGTGCGGAAAAATGAGCTGCTCCGCCGTGCAGGCACCATCTGCGAAAAAGAGGGCAACATCCCCCGGGCACTGAAGCTGTATCAGGACGGCCAGTGCGAGAAAGAGATCCACGCCCTCCTCATCGACAACGCCCGCCGCTACCCCGGCGGTGGCTATTACTATGAGCTGACGCCCGCCTATCTGGCCCTGCCGGAGGAGGAAGTACGCTCCTCGCCGGACCTGATCGCGGCGTGGAGTATGCTCTACTCGTTGGCGCTGAATGCCACGGAGAGCGAGCGCTGGTATGCCGTGCTGCAGGAATATGCCGCGGGCCACCCGGACCCGGAGGAGCACCGCCTGGCTGAGAGCTGGCTGGTCTATCTGGACATCAGTCTGCCCCACCGGGGCAGCACCAACCTCATCGAGGTACTGGACGAGGCTGCCCGGAAGATCCAAACCGAGCGTCTGGTGATGCCGGAGTTCTCGGTGACGGGCGGCCAGCCCTCCGTCATCAATGGCAGCAAGGACTTCTGCGATTGGACGCGGGATGATCAGACCATGGCGTTCCAGCTGGAAAAGCATGTGGGCGAGGTACTGGGCCCCTACTCCAAGGGGCTGGTGTCCATTGGCCTGGCGGAGAGCCTGTTTGAAAAGGGCGGCAATATCTACAAGGTGCTGGAGCTTGCCAACCGGGGCCTGATGGAGACCATGAATGGCGGCAAGTTTGAGCTGCAGTTTGTGGGCGCGGCGCTGGTGGCCCGGGTGTATTTGGTCACCGGCCATCCGGGCGACTCGGTCAAGACACTGGAAGAGATAGAGACCCGCGCCCAGCAGCGTGGTGTCCGCCGCGTGGTGCGGAACGTGCGGGCCATGCAGAGCCGGATCAAGCTCTGGCAGGGCCGGGTAGAGGACGCGGTCCGCTGGATGGAGAACGAGCCCCAGAACGAGACCCATTTCAATGTGCTGGAACGGTACTGCTACAATACCTTTGCCCGGGTGTACATGGCGCAGCAGCGGTATGATAAAGCCGCGCAGATCCTGATGCGGCTGCGCAGCTATGCCAATATGGAAAAGCGGCCCTGGCTCCAGATGGAGGGCGACCTGCTGGAATCCATCATCCGTTACCGCACCGGGAACCCGCTGTGGAAAACGGAGCTGACCCAGGTGCTCCGCCGGGCCGAAAGCTACCACTTTGTCCGGCTGTTCTGCCGGGAGGGCGCGGCGCTGCTGCCCCTGCTGCAGGAGCTTGGCTGCCCGGAGGGCGTGGACGAGGCCTATTGGCAGGAAGTGCTGGGCAAGACCCGCGCCATGGCCGAGGCTTATCCGCTCTACCTGAGCACCAATGCCCCGGCGGCACTGCCGGGCGCGGTGCAGCTGAGTGAGCGGGCCCTGCAGGTGCTGCGGCTACAGGATCGGGGCCTGACCCGGTCTGAGATCGCCCGGCAGCTCCAGCTCAGTGAGCGGAGCGTCAAATACCAGTGCGAGCAGGCCTACCACAAACTGGGTACCAGCAACAAGGTGGAAGCTCTTGCCGCCGCGCGGAAATTAAATCTCTTAAATTAAATCTCTTATAAAAATAAGAAAGCAGCGGCCCGGAGAAATGCCTCTCCGGGCCGCTGCTGTTTGCGTAAAAAATTACTTTTCAAATTTGAACAGGGGAGCGCCTGCGGCCACGATGCCGCCGCCCACGATCTGCATTTCGGGCAGATCGTCCGCGTTGGTCACGATGAGAGCCGTGGCCGTGGGGTGGCCCGCTGCACGGATGGCGTCCAGGTCGATCTTGAGCAGCGGGGTGCCGGCTTTGACTTTCTGGTCCACCTTGACCTGTACCTCAAAGCCCTTGCCCTGCATCTCCACGGTGTCCATGCCCACATGGATGAGAACCTCAATGCCGTCATCGCTCATCAGGCCAACGGCGTGCAGGGTGTCTGCAATGGTGGTCACGGTGCCGTCAAAGGGGGCGTAGACCATATCGCCGGTGGGCTCCAGGCCGCAGCCGGGGCCCAGGATGGCAGTGGCAAACGTTTCATCGGGCAGCTGCTCCAGCGGGATCACCGTGCTGTCGATGGGGGCCAGAACGGTCATCTTCTGGCCGGAAAATTTGGTGGCAGCAGCCTTGCTGCCAAAGATCTTGTCAAAAAAGCCCATGGATATCTTACCTTCCTTTCAAAATTCAAGATATCATACCAGGGGGGAAAATGCAAGCAGCAACCTGTACAAAGACAGGCCGCTGTTTTTGGCAGTTACAGCAGGGCCAGCAGCTGCCGCACTTCCTCCATCCGGGTAGCCCAGCTGGTGGCGATCCGCATCACCGTGTGGGTGTCGTCGTATTTTTCCCAGAAGCCGAACTTTGCCTTGCCCTCCAGCGCTTCCAGCTGGGCGTTGGGGAAGACCACGAAGATCTGGTTGGTGGGGGAGTCCATGAAGAACTGGTAGCCTTTTTCCGCCAGACCCTTTTTCAGCACGGCGGCCGTCTCAATGGCGTTTTTGCTGATCTCGGTGTACAGGCCGTCGGTGAAGAGCACATCGAACTGCAGACCCATCAGGCGGCCCTTGGCCAGCAGAGCGCCCTGCTGCTTGACCATGGTCATAAAGTGGGCGGGAGCGCCGTGGGGGAAGACGACAGCCTCGCCGCAGAGCGCACCTACCTTGGTGCCGCCGATGTAGAACACATCGGTCAGGCGGGCAATGTCAGCCAGCGTGACATCGGTGCCCTCGCTGACCAGACCGTAGCCCAGCCGGGCACCGTCCATGAACAGGGGCATGTGGTAGGTGTGGCAGACGGCGGAAAGTGCTTCCAGCTCAGCCTGGTGTACAGGGTGCCGTACTCCGAGGGGTGGGAGATGTAGACCATGCCGGGGAAGACGAGATGGTCCATGTTGGCGTCGGCGTAGAACGTCTGGCAGAAATTCTCCACATCCTTGGCGGCCACTTTGCCGTTGGTGTGGGGCAGGCTGAGCACCTTGTGGCCCGTGAACTCGATGGCACCGGCCTCATGGGCGGCTACATGGCCGGTGGTGGCAGCCAGCACGCCCTCCCAGCGGTGGAGCATGGAGCCGATGACCACGGCGTTGGCCTGAGTGCCGCCGGAGATGAAGAAGACATCCGCCTCCGGGCAGGCGCAGGCCGCGCGGATCTTCTCTTTGGCGCTGGCACAATAGGGGTCGGTGCCGTAACCGGAAACTTTTTCAAAGTTGGTCTCTACCAATTTCTGCAAAATGGCCGGGTGGGCACCCTCACAGTAGTCGTTTTCAAAGTATAGCATCAGAGCTTTCCCTCCACAAATCAAGATAACCTAATAGTATCCCTAAATGAAAAGGGTGTCAAGCTAAGAAGATTTACTGCATCTTAAATGAGAATGTGGTATACTTTTCTGGTAAAGGAAACTCGGACGAGGAGGGACTGCGGGTGAAAGGGAAATTCCCATGGAAAGACATGCTCGTGTTGGGCGGTGCACTTGCGGCAGCGATTGCGGGCGTGGCGGCCATTCAGGCGGTCAGCGGCCGGATCGACGGCGTGGCATCCATGGTCTTTGTACTGGCTGCTTTTTTCGTCTCAATGTATACGGAAGGTTATCTCTGGGGCGTGGCGGCGTCGGTCATCGGAATGCTGGCGGTCAACTTTGCGTTCCGCTCGCCCTATTTTGCATTTAATTTCACTCTGCCGGAAAACCTGTTCTCGGGTGCCGTGATGCTGGTGGTGTCCATCATGACCAGCACCCTGACCACCCGCGTCAAAAAACAGGAGCAGCTGCGGATGGAGAGCGAGACGGAAAAGATGCGGGCAAACCTCTTGCGGGCCGTCTCCCACGACCTGCGCACCCCGCTGACGTCCATTTACGGGGCCTGCTCCACGGTGATCGAAAACTACGACTCCCTGGGCCGGGAGCAGAAGCTGAAGCTTCTGGGCGAGGTCTGCGAGGATGCCCAGTGGTTGAACCGGATGGTGGAGAATCTGCTGTCCGTCACCCGTATCGACAGCGAAAAGGTCTCGGTGAAAAAGACCCCCACGGTGCTGGAAGAACTCATTGACACCGTGCTGGTCAAATTCAAAAAAACGCACCCGGGGGTGAACATCCATGTGGAGCTGCCGGATGATTTCATCGTCATTCCCATGGACTCCATGCTCATCCGGCAGGTGCTGACCAATCTTTTGGAAAACGCTGTTCTCCACGCGGAGGGGATGACAAAGCTCACCCTCCGGGTGTTCACGCTGGGCAACCGGGCGGTGTTTGAGGTAGCGGACAACGGCTGCGGCATCCCGAAAGAGCGTCTGCGCACCCTGTTTACCGGGACGCTGCCCTCGGAGAGCGAGGCCGACAGCGGCAAGCACGGCATGGGCATTGGCCTTTCGGTCTGTGCTGCCATCATCAAGGCCCATGGCGGTGAGATCAAAGCCGAAAGCAAACCCGGTGAGGGCACGACCATTCGGTTCTGGTTAGAGACAGAAGAAATCGAGACGGAGGAGACCGAAGATGAGCAATAATAAATTCAAGGTCCTTGTGGTGGAAGACGAGGCCAATATCTGCAGCTTCATTGAGACGCTGTTGGAGACCAACGGCTATCAGGCACTGGTGGCACAGACCTGTGCCATGGGGATGACCCTGTTTGCCTCCCACAACCCCGACCTCGTGATCCTGGATCTGGGTCTGCCCGACCGGGACGGTCTGGAGCTGATCCGCACCGTGCGCCAGAAGTACATGACTCCGATCGTGGTGCTTTCAGCCCGCACCACGGAGCAGGATAAGATCGAGGCGCTGGACCTGGGGGCCAACGATTATGTTACCAAGCCCTTTGGCACCGGCGAGCTGCTGGCACGTGTCCGGGCCGCCCTGCGGGTCAACCGCTACAGTACGGCGGGCAGCCTGCCCACCGGGACGTTTACGGCACAGGACCTGGAGATCAACTATGAGCGCCGTAAGGTGTTTGTGGCCGGGCAGGAGATCAAGCTGACCCAGACCGAGTACAACATTGTGGCGTTCCTCTCCGAGCACGCGGGCCGTGTGATGACCTATGCCGCCATTGTCCGGGCCATCTGGGGCGATACCGACTGCGGCAGCACCAAGAAATTGCAGGTCAACATGGCCAACATCCGCAAAAAGCTGGGCAGCCGCCCGGGCAGCAACAATTATATCCTCAATGAGCTGGGCGTTGGCTACCGGATGATCGACGAAGACGGTGACAGCAAACCGCTGGACCTTGCCGCGGAAGAGCACTGAGGATCCATGGTGCACAAAAGAACGGAAAAGCAGAAATGAATGCTCCCCGCCGTGGCCGGAAATTCCGCCTGCGGCGGGAATTTTTGCCGCAGATACGCTGGATAAAAATAGGTAGAACTTTTTTGCATAAAACGCTTGACTTTTCCGGAATCCATGGTATAATTATCAACGTTCCGAGCCAAACAGCTCACGGACAAAAACAAAATAAGCGGATATGGCGGAATTGGCAGACGCGTTAGATTCAGGTTCTAATCGGGGCAACTCGGTGGAGGTTCAAGTCCTCTTATCCGCACTTTAGAGACAGCTTTCCAAAAAGGCTGTCTCTTTTCTTTTACAGTAGTCCTTTTGGAAACACTCTACAGCGGATAAGAGGACTTGAACAGGGCGGCGGCATTTATGCCGCAACCAAAGCCCCAGTGGGGCTTTGGTTAGCCCGCGGTTCCTAGACCCATAGGAACGTCTACCGGGAGGACTGCCGTGAAGTGCGGATAAGAGGACTTGAACAGCACGGCCACGCCGCAGGCGGGGCAACCAACAGCCCAGTGGGCTGTTGGTTAGTGCGCGGTTCCTAGAGATTTAGGAACGTCTAACAAGAGGACTGCCGTGAAGTGTGCGGATAAGAGGACTTGAACAGGGCGGCGGCATTTATGCCGCAACCAAAGCCCCAGTGGGGCTTTGGTTAGCCGCGGTTCCTAGGCCTGTAGGAACGTCTACCGGGAGGACTCCCGCTGCAACGACAGCTTTCAAAAAGGCTGTCTCTTTTCTTTTGCAGTAGTCCTTTTGGAAACACTCTACAGCGGATAAGAGGACTTGAACAGCAGCGGAGCCGACCGCCGCCTGCGGCGGGTACAGGGAGGCGAGGCTGGGGCAGCGTTCTGATTTTTCAAGGCCCTGCCAGGGGTTGCAGAAAAATCAGCAAACGCAACTCGTAAGGCCCGGACCAGCTTCATCCGCGGTTCCTAGAAATTTAGGAACGTCTACCGGGAGGACTGCCGTGAAGTGCGGATAAGAGGACTTGAACAGCAGCGGAGCCGACCGCCGACTGTGTCGGATACAGGGAAGCGAGGCTGGGGCCGCGCTCCGATTTTTCAAAGTCCGCTCAAGGGCTGTAGAAAAATCGGTAAGCGCAACCCGGGACAGCACGGCCACGCCGCAGGCGGGGCAACCAACAGTTCACGGTAGGTCTTGCAGATCAGATCACCAGCGATAAAGTGGTTTACCACTGGTTGAAATGCACCCGGTCGGCCTCGTAGCGGCTTGCACGCGGGGCGGTAATGTCCGCTTCCGGGTAGCCAAGGGCGATGATGGAGTGGGGCACGATGGTCTCCGGCAGAGCGAAGAGCTTCTTCTGGGCCTCCACCCGGCCCATCTGAGGCCAGGTGCCCAGCCAGACCGCGCCAAGCCCCAGTTCCTGCGCCGCAAGGCAGATGTTCTGGGCGGCAATGGCACCATCAATGACCCAGTAATCCTTTGCAAAGCGGAATGCCCGGTCCAGGTCGCCGCAGACCAGGATTCCGGCGGCAGCTTTCCGCAGCGGCTCGGCCGGGCGGCCGTTGGCGTCTGCCATCTGTGCCAGCTTTTCCGGGTCGGTCACTACCACGAAAGACCAATCCTGTGCATTGACGCAGCTCGGCCCGCTCATGGCGGCTTCCAGCAGCTGGTGCAGCTTTTCGCCTTCGATGGGCTGATCCGTAAATTCCCGGCAGCTGCGCCGGGTGAGAATGGCATCCAGAGCGTTCATCAATCAGTGCCTCCTGTGTAGGTTTGGGCTTAGTATAGCACAGCGGTTTGAAAATTTCATGTGCGATTTCGCTTGCAATTCAGAAAAGAACTCGGTAGGATCCATTCCGAACCAAATCCAAAAAAGGGGCTGTTTTGCAGCAGCCCCATGACGTTCCATTGCCAAAATGCATCCGGATCAATCCAGAACAAAAGGGCCCGCCCTCTCATCGAATGATGAAAAAGGCGGGCCCTTTCAAAATCAGGTGTTCTGGTTTGTTACACGCTTCCAGCTGCGGATGGCTTTCCAGCGGGTGACGGATTTTTCAGGCTTGAACCGATCAGCGCTCTTGGAGGTCATCAGGCCCGTTTCCACGGCCCACTGGGCGGCCTGCGCGGTGTCGGGGTCGGTGATGTCCGTAAAGGCGGGCTGTGCGGCAGGGGCGGGGCGCCGGCCGTGTTCCACAGCAGGAGGGCAAGCTCGGCGCGGGTCTTGGGCATGACGAAATCCGCCGGGAGCCAGTGCTCCTGATAGAGGCTCATGCCCAGGTCGTAGGCCTGCCAGGCTACCAGAGCGGTGGCGGCAGTGCCCAGTGTGACGCCCAGGATGACCGAGGCGGTATCGGAGCCCTCTTCCTCCTGCATCCGGGGGGTGGCCTCGATGCTCAGAGGCTCGGCGGGCATGGTAAAGGCGAACTCTTCCAGTGTCCGGCCAGTTTCAAATTTCTCCGCGTCATCGGCGTTCAGCGCGCCGTTCAGGATGGTCCAGCGGTCAAACACCATGCCGGAGGGCATCCGGTCGGGGTCGGCTACCAGCCGGACGGAGGCGTCCTTTTCCAGCTTGAGAGAGGTATCGCCTGCGGAGGCGGTGAAGTCCACCCCGTCCACATACACGAACGCGCCGGAGACGTTCAGCGCATAGGTGTTCGGCGCATTCTTTTCCCACTTGGCGTAAACTTTGGTATCGCCCGTGATGGGAGTGCTGAAGTCAAACTTTGTGTTGTGGTCCTTGTCGGCATACCAGCCGATGAATGTATAACCCTCTGCCATCAGCTCTCCGGGGTTAGTGGCGGTTTCGTTATACGGAACATTCTGGCTGGCGGGTGCGTCGCCGTGCTCGGATACGAATTTGACCGTGTACTGGTTGATGTCCCACTTGGCAACCAGCTCCAGCACATTGGGGGCATTGGTGGTGTCGGCGCCAAAATCAAATTTTTCATCGCCGTTGTACCAGCCTGCAAAGGTGTGGTTTTCTTTGGAGGGAGCAGCGGGTTCCGTAAACTTTCCGCCGCGGTCAATGGTCTGGGTGGAAATGCTTTCGCCGTTGTCCGGGTCAAAGGTAGCTTCCAGCATGGCGCAGATGAGATTATTTTCCAATACGTCGTTGTTGCTGCCCTTGTCAATGTCGTCCCACTGTTTTTTGGAACCGGGATAGGTTACAGTCATTGAGCTTGGACAGCCATCAAAAGCAAAGTCTCTAATGGAAGTGACAGAGACCGGAATGCGGATGGTTTTGAGATTTTCGCAATCGTGAAAAGCATAAAATTGAATCGAAGAAACAGAATCTGGAATGTGAATCGTGGTCAACTGAGAGCAGCCGGAAAAAAGAGCCCTTGAAATAGTGCTCAGAGAGGATGGGAGAGTGATACTTTTCAAACTTGTACAATAACTAAAGGCGGAGTAACCAATATACGTAACAGAATTAGGAATTGAAATATTTGTTAATTGGGAACAATTGAAAAAAGAAACATCGTGAATCGAAGTGACAGAATCTGGAATAGTAACACTGGTAACAGCGGAGTTCGGGAAAACAGCATTGTTAATCGCCGTGACGGGTTTGCCTTTGTAGCGGCTGGGGATGGTGACATCCGCAGCAGGGCCTTGTAACGGGTTACGATGACGGCAGTGTTGTTAAGTATAAATTCAAAATCGAAAAGCTGCTCATTGGCAGCGTCTTGGACGGCTGGGTTGCCGCTTTGAATCGTTAGATTACTCCAGTCACCTGCGTAATGTACGCTGGTGAGATTTGTGCAGCCCGCAAAGGCGTTGCTGCCGATTTCCGTGACGCTGGCCGGGATGGTCACACTGGTAACAGAGGAGTCCCGGAAAGCAGCATTGCCAATCGTCGTTACAGGGGTGCCGTTGATTTCGGAGGGGATGTTCACAACGGCGTCGTTTCCATTATATTTTTTAATTGTTCCAGTAGTGGCGTCAAAAGTAAAGTCCCGAGAGGGAGCTGTGACCGTAATGGTAAATGTGGCACCCGTTATGGTGCCCCAATCCCAGTTGGTCAGGTCAAGGCGGACAATGAAGTTGCGTACGGCGGATTCATCATCAGAGCCGGGGTCGATCATTATGTTATCACCATAGTAAACTGCATCATGCAATTTTCCGCTGGAAGCAGTGACAGAAGAACCCCACTGATCGGCATAGGTGTGGTCTTTTATAAATTTGAAGCCAGGTAAAACATTGATTTCATCGTAACTTGTATTTTCAATGGTAACTTCATAAACAGCGGGGGATACTTCTTTCATAGTGATATCGGAAACATCCCAGTTGTTGAATTCTCCGACAATACCAATCGTAAGTCCAGTATTGGCATTGCTGCCGCTATCCTCCGCCAGCGCGGAGACGGGCAGCAGGGTGAAGAATAGGGCCACCGCAAGGATGGCGCTCAAAAGCCGTAGTCGTGGAGTCCGCATGGTGTAAACCTCTCTTTCCGTGTGCGGGTTCCGTGTGCAGGAAAAATGGAACCGCATCCAATCCTACACTAATTTTACTGTAAAATGTGTCGGTTTGCAACAAAAAAAAAACAACGTTGTCATAATATTTGCAGCATTTTAACAAATTGCAAGGGCAAAACTGTACAGAGGATACAAAGAGAGTCCGCTTGCGATCAGCGTATGACGATTTGCAAAAACTTTCCGGTCTGCCAAAGCCTCCCCTACTAGGGGAGGTGGCAATGCGTCAGCATTGACGGAGAGGTTGTACAAAAGCAGCGCCTTGATATAAAGCTACCTCTGCTGTGCCGGATCAGCCCGCAGTGCGTCCACGGTGCGCCGGTACGCGGCTTCCACGGCGGGGAACAGCTTGTCGGCACCGTTCAGCGTGCCGCCGCGCGGGGCCATGGAATCGTAAACCTGCTCAAGCGTCATGACGCAAAACTTCTTTCCGGCTCAGATCAAAGACAGGTCAAATTCTCTTGGGGGGGGGTAAGGAGCGCTGCTTCCAGTTCGTCCGGGATGCGGGACTGGAGATCGGACAGACAGCTCAGCAGCACCGGATTGAACGAGCCGCGCTCGTCGTTCAGAAGGCGGTGGATGACTTCCTCGTGGGGGAGGGCGTCCACCCGGCCATGCATCCCGGTCAGGGTGTCGTAGGCGTCGGCCAGGCCCACCACCTGGGCGGCAATGGGGATGCTCTCGCCCGTCAGGCCGTCGGGGTAGCCGGAACCATCGTACCGCTCGTGGTGCCAGCGGCAGATCTCGGCGGCCGTCTGGAGCAGCGGCTCCTCTTTATAAAAGGCCAGCTCCTCCAGCATTTTGGCACCCAGCACCGGGTGGGTCCGCATGACACGGGCTTCTTCTTCGGTCAGGGGGCCTTTCTTTTTAAGGATGGCGTCATCAAGGACGATCTTGCCGATGTCGTGCAGGGCGGACGCCGTGGTGATGAGGCTCCGCTCGCTGGCAGGCAGAACGTACCGGTCGGTCTTGAGCACCAGCTGCTCCAGCAGCATGGCCGTCAGGGTCTGGATGCGCTGGATGTGCAGGCCGTTCTCGCCGTTGTGCCGCTCCGTGACCTGGCTCAGAATGGCGATCATCAGGCGGTTGTTCTTCTCGCGCTCATAGAACTGCTGGGCCACCATCCTGCTCAGGCGGCGCTGCCGGGCGTAGAGCTTGGTAAGATTGGATACCCGGCGGTGGACGATGCGGGCGTCGAACGGGCGGCGGATGAAATCGGACGCGCCCAGCTCATAGGCCCGGTGAATGACGGTACTGGAATCCTCACTGGAGACCATGATGACAGGGATATCGTTCAGCAGGTCCTGCCCGGCCATCCGGGCCAGAACCTCAAAGCCATCTAGATCCGGCATCACGATATCCAGCAGCACCAGAGAGATCCCGGAGCTGAACTGTTTGAGCAGGCTCATGCACTGGGCACCGTCCGAGGCTTCCAGCAGCTGGAAATCTTTGCCCAGGATCCCGGTCAGGATCTCGCGGTTCATGGGGGAGTCGTCCACGATGAGGACAGTGGGGCGGGGCGGGCTCTGCACGTTGCGCACGTTCTGGGGCTCGTTCTCCGTCACCACCATATTTTTCTGGCGCTTGGCCTGGTACATCCGCTTGTCGGCCAGCTTGACGGCCTCCTCGATGGAGACGCCGGCCGAGAGCACGCCGCCGATGCTGGAGGTGATGCGGAGGCGCTCAAAGCCCGGCACCCGGGCACCGCTCAATTTTTGGTTGATGAGCCGCAGCTTGCGGGCAAAATCATCGGCCGGGATCATCGGCAGGATCAGGAGCAGCTCATCGCCGCCGTAGCGGATGAGCATGTCCGAGGAGCGGATGTTGTGCTGGATGATGGAGGCGACGGCGCACAGGGCCGCGTCGCCTGCTTCATGGCCGAACGTGTCATTGCAGAGCTTGAAATCGTCCAGGTCGATCATGGCGACGCCTGCCGTCAGGAACTTGTGGCGCAGCTCATCCTCATAAAAGCGGCGGTTATACATGCCGGTCAGCGCGTCGGTGTACAGGCGCTTGTCCTCGTGGGAGAGGGCGTCGCTGTCCAGCTCCAGCGGCTGGATCATCTCCATAACATAAGGGGTGCCGTCCACTTCCACATAGCGGGCCGTGGCCTGGTAGATCTGGGAGCCAACATGCTCCAGCTTGGATTTCTGCCCTTTGCAGAGCAGCGCCTCCCGCCCGATGCACCGGGTGCAGGGGTGAGCCTCCCGCCAGGGGGAGTAACAGGGGTCCTCTTCAATGGTCTTCTGGTCCAGCAGGCGGACGATGGGGTAGATCTTGCGGTAGCAGGCCATCTCTTCTTCGGCCTGCCGCATGGTCATCTTGGCAATGGTATTTTCAGACATAGCTTTGGCGCCGGCACAAAAACGCTGCCGGGGATTCCTTTCTCGCGGAGGGCTCAAAAACCGCACAGCCCCCATACGGACTTCTCACAATATGATATATAAGGATATCACGTTAAAAGCGTGATTGCAATCAAAAAGATGTCAGGATTTTACAACGTTTCGGAATTTTAGAAAGTTAGCCAGTGTTGCCCGATAAGATCCCGGAGAAATGGGTGCAAAAGTGACCCAAAGAGGCCAAAACGCCTCAAAGATACAACAGAGCCTCTGAATACAAACCGGGAATGAAATGAAAAACCGGGAAAACAGGAAAATTGTTGCACGGGCTCGAAAAAACGCGCGGCGGGCTTGTAACAATTTTGATAGAAATTCCGCACCATTGCAGAAAATTTGGACACAAGTTGCACTTTCATGAAAAATTGTGCTGCTTTACAAAAAGATTCTTGGATACAACAATAGCTACTGTGAAATATTGACAAAATACAGCTCAGAATCTTGGTGAATTGTTCTATTGCGAACGGTTTCTCAGACGGTTATAATACAAACAGAACGCAGGAAATGCATCAAATCATGCAAAAAACCTGCAATGCTGTGATATGCGAATGAAGGAGAACAAAACTATGAAAATGATTTCGCGTCGTGACTTTATCAAGGCTTCTGCTGTTGTTGGCGCTGCTGGCGTCCTGACCGCCTGCGGCGGCTCCGCCAGCTCTACCGCTGCTGCTTCTTCCGTGGCAGCTTCTTCTACCGCTGCTGCTTCCTCTGAGGCTGCTGCTTCCGGTTCTGCCAACATCGGCGTCTGCATCTATCAGTTTGCCGATAACTTCATGACCCTGTACCGCACCGATCTGGAAGAGTACCTGAAAGACATGGGCTACGCCGTGACCATCGTGGATGGCAAGAACGACCAGAACACCCAGACCGAGCAGATCAACACCTTCCTGCAGCAGGGCGTGGACGTGCTGATCATCAACCCCGTCCAGACCACTTCCGCTCAGACCATCGTGGATACCATCTCTCCGTCCGACACCCCCATCGTCTTCATCAACCGTGAGCCCGACAAGGCTGTTCTGGACTCCTACGCTGGCAAGTGCTGCTACGTTGGTGCAGACGCACGCCAGTCCGGTACTTACCAGGGCGAGCTGATCCTGGAGACCGAGACCCAGGGCGATATCAACGGCGACGGCAAGATCACCTACATCATGTGCAAGGGCGACCCCGAGAACATCGACGCTCAGTATCGTACCGAGTACTCCATCAAGCTCTGACCGATGCCGGCAAGGAAGTGGAGTGCCTGTACGAGTACCTGGATAACTGGGATCAGACCACCGCACAGCAGGACGTGGCAAACGCTCTGGCACAGTACGGCGAGAAGATCGAAGTCGTCTTCTGCAACAACGACGCAATGGCTCTGGGCGCTCTGCAGTCCATTGAGCAGGCTGGCCGCACCGTTGGCACCGACATCTATCTGGTCGGCGTTGACGCTCTGAAAGAGGCTGTCCAGAACGTTGTTGACGGCAAGATGACCGGTACCGTCCTGAACGATGACGTTGGCCAGGCTACCGCAGCCGCTGAGGCTACCAAGCTGTTCGTTGAGGGCAGCGACGTGGAAGAGTACTACTGGGTTGACTACGTCAAGGTCACCACTGAGAACGCTGCTCAGTACCTCTAATCGAACAGCTGGGAAATCCCCCACAGTTGCAAGGTGCGCAGTGAACCTGATTGCTTGATTGAAAGCTAAAAAGCGCGTGCGTGCGAGAGCAATTTCTCCACGCACGCGTCTTGTTTTGAACAGGGTTTGCCAGAAAGCACCATCATTCCATACACAAGGAGGCTCTGCGGAATGTCAGAATACCGTCTGGTAATGAAAGGCGTGGTCAAGACCTTCCCCGGCGTCAAAGCGCTGGACCACGCGCAGTTGGAGCTTCGCCCCGGTAAAGTGATGGCCCTGATGGGCGAGAACGGTGCCGGTAAGTCCACTTTGATGAAATGCATGTTCGGCATTTACAAGATGGACGAGGGCGAGATCGAATATGAGGGGCAGAAAGTGACCATCCCCAACCCCCTGGAAGCATTGAACCGCGGCATCGCGATGGTGCACCAGGAGCTGCAGCCGATCCCGGCCCGTACCGTGGCCGAGAATATCTGGCTGGGGCGCTACCCCACCAAGAAGGCAGGTCCCATCACCATTGTGGACCACGCCAAAATGTACAAAGATACCGATGCCCTGCTGAAAAAGCTGAAGCTGGACATCAATTCCCACGCAAAGCTGGGCGCGCTGAGCATTGCACAGATGCAGATGGTGGAAATTGCAAAGGCAGTCTCCGCCAACTGTAAGGTGCTGATCCTGGACGAGCCCACTTCCTCGCTGACGGCCAACGAAGTCGAATCGCTCTTCCGCATCATGCGGGAGCTGAAAGAGCAGGGCGTGGCGCTGGTCTACATCAGCCACAAGATGGACGAGATCAAGGTCATCGCCGACGAAGTCACCATCATGCGCGATGGCCATTACATCGGCAAATGGGATGTGGCGGACATGACCAAGGAGCAGATCATCGCCAAGATGGTCGGCCGTGAGCTGTCCAACCTGTATCCCCCGCTGGAAAACCACCCCTCGGACGAGGTCATGATGAAAGTGGAAGATTTCACTTCCATCCATCCCCGCTCGTTCCGCCACTGCAGCTTTGAGCTGAAGAAAGGCGAGATCCTGGGCGTGGCAGGTCTGGTGGGTGCCCAGCGTACCGAGCTGATGGAGGGCATCTTCGGCCTGCGTGCCCACACCTCCGGCAAGGTGTGGATCAAGGGCGAAGAGGTCAACATCCGACAGCCCCGCGACGCCATCCGGAAGAGCGTGGCTCTGCTGACGGAAGACCGCCGTGCAACGGGCATCATGGGCGTGCTGAGCGTGGCCGATAATATCTCCATTGCATCGCTGGACGCTCTGCGCAAGGGCCCCATCATGCTGGACGACAAGAAGATCCTGGACCTGGTGGCTACCAACAAAGAAAAGATGGCCATTAAGGTGCCCAGCCCCAAGACCGCCATCAAGAGCCTTTCCGGCGGCAACCAGCAGAAAGTGCTGATCGCCCGCTGGCTGGCCAACAACCCGGACGTGCTCATCCTGGACGAGCCCACCCGCGGCATCGACGTTGGCGCGAAATATGAAATTTACTGCATCATTGCAGACCTGGCAAAGCAGGGCAAGAGCATCATCATGATCTCCTCCGAAATGAGCGAGATCATCGGCATGTCCAACCGTGTCATGGTCATGTGCGATGGACGCATCACCGGCTTTATCGACGGCAAGGATGCAACGCAGGAAAACATCATGGCTCTGGCCACCCAGTTCGAGACCGCACCGGAAGCGGCAGCGGCCAATCAGTAAACAAGGAGGCTGTCTATTGTGGAAGCTACCAAGAAAGTAAGCGGCAAGTCCGCTAAGAAATGGCTGAGTGAAAACGCCATTATCGTCCTGATGCTCGCGGTGTCCCTCATCGTCGGCATCATCCACCCCAACTTCTTTGCAGTTGCAAACCTGATCAACCTGTTCAAGAACGTGTCCATCCGCTACATCATCGCGCTGGGCATTTCCGGCTGCCTGATCACCACCGGCAACGACCTGTCCGCAGGCCGTCTGGCTGGCTTTGCAGCCTGCCTGGCCTGCATCTTTGCGCAGACCGAGGGCGCGGCCGGTAAGTTCTACCCCAATCTGCCCACCCTGCCCACCCCGGTGGTCTTCATCCTGGTCATCGCCATCTGCGCCATTGTGGGTCTGGCCAACGGCCTGGTCGTCAGCTACCTGAAAGTCCAGCCCTTTATCGCAACCCTGGGTATGCAGCAGGTCGTCTACGGTATCTGCCTGGTCTACACCGGCGGTACCCCCATCGGCTCCCTGAACAAGAACTTCACCTCTCTGGCCTCCAACACCATCGTCGGCGTCCCGGTCCTGATCTGGATCGCCCTGGTCGTGGCTGCCTGCTTCTGGTTCCTGTACAACAAGACCCGCCACGGCAAGTACATGTACGCCATCGGCGGCAACGAGGCTGCTGCTGAGGTGGCCGGTGTCAACGTTTACGCCACCAAGATCCGCATCTACATCCTGGCCTCCTGCATGTTCGGTCTGGCAGGCTGCCTGCTGGCTGCAAAGTCCGGCGGCGCATCCGTCAACACTGCAATGGGCTATGAGCTGGACGCCATCGCGGCTTCCACCATCGGCGGCGTTTCCACCACCGGCGGTGTCGGCACTGTCCCCGGCATCCTGGTCGGCGTGCTGGTCTTCGAGCTGATGAAAGTGGCTCTGCAGTTCATGAACGTCAACTCCTCCTACACCTACATTGTCCAGGGCCTTGTCATCATCGTGGCTGTCGCCATTGATATCCGCAAGTATCTGGCCAAGAAGTAATTTCCCCAAGAGAGAGCGCCTATCGGGCCGCCTGCTGGTAAAGTGGGCGGCCCACTTTTTGTCTGGCACAAGTGTGCTATAATAACCCTATCAACGCAAGGAGGCGATTTACCCTATGGCAGAGAATCCGAACCGCGAAGAAGAGCTGGCCCGGCGGGAGGCGCTGCTGGCCCAGCGGGAAGCCCAGCTGGAAAAAGAGCAGGCCGCATTCGAGGCGGCAAAGGCGCAGAGCGAAACGGGCAAAAAGAAACTGCTGAACAACAACGACCCTGATTTCGTCAACCCGAAAGAGAAACTCTATGATAAATTCCCCCTGACGGTCCACCAGATGGACATCATCATCGGGGTGCTGTTTGCATTGATCCTCCTGTTCTTGGTCCTGGGCTTTACCCATACCAGCTTTTTCGGCCTGTTTGGCGGCTGAATGAGTGATTGTATTTCATGCAGCAGGTGAGTATAATAGACAATGCACGGAAAGCAGCGGGTGCATTGTCGGCACCCGGATCCTAGAGGAAAAGGGGAAAGAATTCAAAAATTATGCTGCAAATCACATTGGATATGTATCAGACCCTCGCAGTCGCGGTGGTGGTGCTGATGCTGGGCCGCTTTCTGCGGCGGAGAGTCCGGCTGCTGGAGCGCTTCTGCATTCCGGCCCCGGTCATCGGCGGCGTGCTGTTCGCCGTGTTTACCTGCGTATGCTATGGAACGGGCATTGCAGAGTTCGCCTTTGATGATATTCTAAAAGAAGTCTGCATGGTCTTCTTCTTCACCTCGGTGGGCTTCCAGGCCAACCTCAAGGTGCTGCGGAGCGGCGGCACGGCGATGATCGTGTTTCTGGTGCTGGTCATCGGCCTCATCGTGGGGCAGAACTTTGTAGCCATCGGGCTTTCCAACGTGCTGGGCATCTCGCCGCTGGTGGGCCTGTGCACGGGCTCCATCCCCATGGTGGGCGGCCACGGTACGGCGGGCGCATTCGGCCCCATGCTGGAGGGTTTTGGGGTGCAGGGTGCCACCACCCTCTGTACGGCAGCGGCTACCTACGGCCTGATCTCGGGCAGCATCATGGGCGGCCCGGTGGGCAAGGCTCTGATCGAGCGCCATGACCTGCTCAAGACTGTGGTGCCCGAGGACGACAGCCTGCTGGTGGAGGATGAGATCAAGCATGAGCGCCACGCCAGCATGTACCCCGCGGCCACGTTCCAGATCATCATTGCCATGGGCATCGGTACCATCGTTTCCAAGCTGCTTTCCCTCACGGGCATGACGTTCCCTGTCTACATCGGGGCCATGATCGCAGCCGCCTGCATCCGGAACATCGGCGAGTACAGCGGAGCTATGTGGTGCACATGGGCGAGATCAACGACATCGGCGGTATCAGCCTTTCCCTTTTCCTGGGCATGGCCATGATCACCCTCAAGCTCTGGCAGCTGGCCGACCTGGCGGGCCCGCTGGTGGTGCTGCTGGCCGGGCAGACGGTGTTCATCCTGCTGTATGTGGTGCTGGTAGTATTCAACGTCATGGGCCGCGATTACGACGCCGCGGTACTGGTGTCCGGCACCTGCGGTTTCGGTATGGGGGCCACCCCCAACGCCATGGCCAACATGCAGGTGGTCTGCGAGAAGTACGCCCCCTCCATCAAGGCGTACCTTATCATCCCGCTGGTGGGCAGTCTGTTTGCGGATTTTTTGAACAGCCTGGCCATCACCCTGTTCATCAACCTGATCTGAGCAATGCCGAGAGGAGGCGTTCCACGCAATGAAACACGAGCTGCGTCGCCGCTGTGTCCGCTGGCTGGAAAAGCACTGGAAGCAGCATG
This sequence comes from Faecalibacterium sp. OF04-11AC, assembly GCF_003460645.1. Lineage (NCBI taxonomy): Bacteria > Bacillati > Bacillota > Clostridia > Eubacteriales > Oscillospiraceae > Faecalibacterium > Faecalibacterium sp. OF04-11AC. Next base: position 52,777 of record NZ_QTVP01000011.1, read on the forward strand.
AGCCGGAGGAGCATCACCTGTATCTTTATGACCGGAACGAGACGGTGGCGGTGCCGGAGTTCCACACCGGCAAGGTCAAGCACTCGCCGGAGCATGAGGAGCAGGGAGAGGTGATCCACTACGATAACGTGGCCATCCCGGAGATCCATCTTCCCCACAAAAAATAAGCAAAACAAAAATGCCATCGTCGCAAGACGATGGCATTTTTCATGCTGCTGGAAAGCTTGTGGGAAACAGCTTACAGCAGGACGTATTTCAGGATGAACAGAACGGTCAGCACATACATCAGGGGGCTGATCTTCTTCTCGCTGGCCTTGCCGGTGATGACGTTGAGCAGGGTCCAGGAGATGACGCCGATGGCAATGCCCTCAGAGATGCTGTAAGCGGTGGGCATGGCCAGGATGGTCAGGAACGCGGGAATGCCCTCGCTGGGGTCAGAAAAGTCGATCTTGAGGGCAGAACCCATCATATAGAAGCCGACGATGACCAGAGCCGGAGCGGTAGCGAAAGAGGGGATGGTGAGGAACAGGGGGCTGAACACCACAGCCAGCAGGAACAGCACGCCGGTGGTCATGCTGGTCAGGCCGGTACGGCCGCCCTCGGTGACGCCGGAAGCGCTCTCCACGAACGTGGTGGTGGTGGAAGTGCCCAGCACGGCACCGGCGCAGGTGGCGATGGAGTCGGCCAGCAGCGCGCCCTTGATGTGGGGCAGCTTGCCGTCCTCATCCAGCATGTCGGCCTTGGAGGCCACGCCAATCAGGGTGCCCAGGGTATCGAACAAGTCCACGAAGAGGAACGAGAACATGACGGCGAAGAAGTTCAGGATGCCCACGCCCTTGAAATCGACCTTGAACACCTGGCCAAAGGTCTTGCCCAGGGCGGAGAAGTCAAAGCTGATGAACGAGGTGGGGATGACGGAGTACATGCCTGCATCCGGGTTGGGGATGTAGATGCCCGCCAGCTCGCAGAGGATGCCCAGCACCCAGGTGATGATAATGCCGTACAGGATGCCGCCCTTGACCTTTTTTACCAGCAGGATGGCCGTGATGACGATGCCGATGAGGGCCAGGATAGCGCCCACGCCCACGCTGTGGAACGTCTCACCCTTGAAGTGCTGGTAGGTGACGAGGGTGGAATCGCTGTTGATGATGAGCTTGGCGTTCTGCAGGCCGACGAATGCCACGAACAGGCCGATGCCGACGCTGACAGCGCTCTTCAACGTCATGGGGATGGCGTTAAAGATGGCCTCACGCACGTTGGTCAGGCTCAGAACGATGAAGATGATGCCCTCCACAAAGACGGCCATCAGGGCCAGCTGCCAGCTGTAGCCCATGGTCAGGACAACGGTGTAGGAAAAGTAGGCGTTCAGGCCCATGCCGGGGGCCAGCGCGAACGGGTAGTTGGCCAGCAGAGCCATCAGGGCCGTACCGACGAACGATGCCAGAGAGGTGGCAATCAGGACGGCGTTGGCGTCCATGCCGGAAGCGGACAGGATGCTGGGGTTGACCGCAAGGATGTAGGCCATCGTCATAAAGGTGGTGACACCTGCCATGAGCTCGGTCTTTACATCGGTGTGGTTCTCTTTCAGGTGAAAGATGTTTTCAAGCATGAAAAATTCCTCCTGTGTTTTTTGTTCCCCGTTGCCCGCGCGGCAATGGGAAAAGAACAAAGTTTATTGTAGCACGGGCGCAAACAGGTTGTCTATGGACATTGTTAACGAAAAATACACAATTTTGCGGAAACCCACAAAAGAGTACGACTTATTTTGAAGAAAGTGCACAAAATAGCAAAGCAAGGGCTTCTTCTCGGCCTGGAGGAGAAGAAGCCCTTGCGATTTTATTCGTTTCCTTCCATCGTGCCGCTGCGCAAAAAGCGGAGCATGGGCGGCACTTCGTAGGCCAGCATGAGGAACCAGCCAAAAGCGTAGCTCCAGGGCAGGGCCTCGATCTCCATGTGGAAATACAGCACCAGCAGCGCGGCGGAGGGCACACGGGCTGCCATGCTCAGCATACTGCTGCGCAGGGTGATCTTCAGATCGCCGATGCCCCGGAAGAAGCCCTGGATGCCGTTGGTCAGCGCGGGCAGGAAGTACATCAGAGAGATGAGCCGCAGGAAACGCGCGCCCAGCTCAATGACCTCCGGCTCCTCGGCAAACATCCGCATGATGCCCTCGGCCCCGAAGAAGCAGACCACCGTGAGCCCGGCCGCATACACCAGCTCAATGCGGATGCCGCAGCGGAACCCCTCTTTCACCCGGTCCTTTTTGCCGGCACCCCGGTTCTGGGCCATGAGGGTGGTCATGGCGTGGGCAATGTTCTGCTGCGGGGTATAGGCGAAGTCGTCAATGCGGCTGGCGGCGGCAAAGGCGGCCATGGTGTTGACGCCCATGGTGTTCACGATGCCCTGCACCGCGATCTTGCCCATCTGCACAGTGGCCTGCTGCATGGCGCTGGCCCAGCCGTAGCTGACGATCTTCTTGAGCAGCTTGCCGTCAAACACCAGCCACCGCCGCCCCAGGCAGAGGATGGGCACTTTGTATTTGATGTAGATAGCGCAGAGCAGGCAGCACATTGCCTCGCTCAGCACCGTGGAGAGGGCGCAGCCTCCGAGCCCCAGGCCAGCACCTTGACAAAGAAGAGGTCGCCGCCGATGTTCAGTACCGAACTGACCATCAGGAAATACAGGGCGCTCTTGCTGTCGCCCAGTGCCCGCATGACGGCGGCCAGAAAATTATAAAAGAATGTAAAGATCAGGCCGGAAAATACAATGCGGAGATACCGCACGGCCATGGGCAGGATGTCTGCCGGCACCTGCAATAGCCGGAGCAGGGGCGTGGCCAGCAGGACGCAGAGCAGGGAGAATGCCACGGAGAACGCCGTGCCCGCAATGGCGGCCGTGGAGACCTGCCGCTCCACCAGCTTGTGGTCGCCCGCGCCAAACGCGGTGCTGACCAGAATGCCCGCACCCAGCACATGCCGTTGATGAAGAGGATGGCCAGCGTCATCAGCGGGTTGGAGGTGCCGACGGCGGCCAGGGCTTCCTCGCCCACAAATTTGCCCACGATGATGCTGTCGGCGGCGTTGTATGTCAGCTGGAACAAATTGCCCAGCACGAGGGGAATGGTGAATTTGACCAGCAGCGGGGTGATCGCGCCGGTCGTCATGTCTTTTGTCATGGGGTGTTTTCCTCTTTTTCCTTTCTCATATCATAAACTCTGCCGTCCGCTGAACACTGCCAGCGCCGAGCGGCTGGTGCCGTTGGCGAGGAGCTGGGCGGCGGCGTGCAGGGCGGCCCCTGCACTGATGGAAGCCGGGATGGCGTCGGTGCGGAGGACCCGCTGGGCGGCCCCTGCACTGATGGAAGCCGGGATGGCGTCGGTGCGGAGGACCCGCTGGGCCGCCCGGGCGGCATCGGCCGTGGTCACGGCGGCCACATTGTCCACCACGTAGGCGTTGTAGTTCTCGGGCACCAGCCCAAAGCCGATCTCCGGGATGCCGTGATTGCCCGTCAGCCCGCCGCTGAGGGCCTGGGATTCATAAGGCTCCACGGCCACGATCCGCACATCGTTGGTCCAGGCCTTGATGGTCTCGCCCACGCCCGTGATGGTGCCTGCACTGCCCACCCCGATGGTGACGGTGTCCACGATGCTGGCACCCTCCCGCGCAATGGATTTGACGATGGCAGGGCCTGTCACCCGGCGGTGGAACGTCGGGTTGTCGTCGTTGGCCAGCCAGTTCATATCGTACCAGCCTTTTTCGGCGGCGGTCTGCCTGGCCAGCGCCCGGGCGGCAGAAAGCCCGCCCCGGGCCGGGACATGGAGGATTTTGGCTCCCAGCCGCAGCAGCTGCTCCTGCCGCAGGGCCGGGGCGTCCTCCGGCATGGTCAGCACCACAGGGTGGCCCGCCGTCTGCCCGGCCAGCGTCAGTGCCAGCGCAAAGGCTCCGGAAGAAGCCTCGATGACAGGCTGGCCGGGCTTGAGGGCCCCGCGCTCGTCCGCCAGAGCCAGCATCCCCTCGGCCAGGTTGTCCCGTGCCGTGCCGGTGGGGCCGTTGTAGTCCAGATAGGCATACAGCCGCCCCCGCAGCCCGCAGGCGGCCAGATAGCCCCGCAGCTCCACAATGGGGCAGGGCAGCAGGGTCTGGTAGAGATTCTGGTAGATGGGCATGATGACAGCTCCTTTCCGCAGTGGGCGACATACAATTTAATCGTAACGCAAAGCGGGTGGGGCGTCAAGCCGCGTTTTGGCAAAAACGGCGAATTTTTGCCGAAAAATTTGGCGAACTGCCCCATAAACCCCTTGACAGGCTTTGCTGGTTCTGGTATACTCCGTATGTAAAGCAAAAAACCTTTACAAACATCGGAGGTCAGAGCGGTGGCAAAGGATTTTGAAATGGGCTATCTGCTTGATTTTTACGGCGAGGTACTCACGCCCAAACAGCGCGAGATGCTGCGCCAGTATTACAATGATGACCTCTCCCTCAGCGAGATCGGAGAAAACTTCGGCATCACCCGGCAGGGGGCACGGGACGCCATCAAGCATGGCGAGACCACTCTCAAGGAGCTGGAAGCAAAAGTCGGCTTCGCAGCCCGGTACCGCCGGGTACAGGAGACGCTGGAACAGCTGGAACAGCTGGTCATTGATGCACGGTTTGAGTGCACGGGCCTTTATGCAAAGCTCACCACCACGGAGTATGTGGAGACCCTGAACAAGATGCTGGGCCTCATCCGCTCCATTGACGAAGTAAACGAGAGCTGAACGGGAACAAAACTTTGAGAGGAGCACCGAACAATGGCATTTGAATCTTTGACGGACCGCCTTGCCGGTGTGTTCAAAAAGCTGCGCGGCCACGGCAAACTGACCGAGGCCGATATCAAGGCAGCCATGCGCGAGGTCCGGATGGCCCTGCTGGAAGCCGATGTCAACTACAAGGTTGCCAAAGACTTCTGTGCCAAGGTCTCGGAGCGCGCCATGGGCCAGGAGGTCATGGAGAGCCTGACCCCCGCCCAGCAGGTGGTCAAGATCGTCAACGAGGAGCTCGTTGCCCTGATGGGCGGCGAGGAGGCCCCACGTCTCATCATCAAGAACAAAGGCCAGACGATCCTCATGCTCTGCGGCCTGCAGGGCAACGGTAAAACCACCCACGCGGCCAAGCTGGCCAAGTACTTCATCAAGCAGGGCCGCCGTCCCATGCTGGTGGCCTGCGATATCTACCGCCCCGCCGCGATCGATCAGCTGCAGGTGGTGGGCAAACAGGCAGGCGCCCCCGTCTTCACCCTGCCGGGTGCCAAGCCCCCGGAGATCGCCAAGAAGGCCCTGGCTCACGCCAAGGACTACGGCAACGACATCCTCATTCTGGATACCGCCGGCCGTCTGCAGATCGACGAAGTCCTGATGCAGGAGCTGGTCCAGATCAAAGAGGCTGTCCCCGTGGACGAGACCCTGCTGGTGGTGGACGCCATGGCCGGTCAGGACGCCGTCAATGTCGCCAAGACGTTCAATGAGACCGTCGGCGTGGATGGGATCATCCTGACCAAGACCGATGGCGATACCCGCGGCGGCGCGGCGCTTTCCGTGCTGGCCGTGACGGGCAAGCCCATTAAGTTCCAGGGCGTCGGCGAGAAGCTGGATGACCTCGAAGTCTTCCACCCCTCCCGCATGGCAAGCCGCATCCTTGGCATGGGCGATGTGCTCAGCCTCATTGAGCGGGCACAGGATGCCGCCGATGAAAAGGCCGCCGAAGAGACGGCCAAGCGGATGCTGGAAAACAAGTTTGATATGAACGATATGCTGGCCCAGTTCGCCCAGATCCGCAAGATGGGCGGCGCGGGTGCCATGCTGAGCATGATGCCCGGCATGTCCGGCATCGACGCCAGCCAGATCGACGAGAAAGCGTTTGACCGCATTGAGGCCATGATCTATTCCATGACCAAGGCCGAGCGCGAAGACCCTTCCATCATCAACCCCAAGCGCAAGCGCCGCATTGCCGCGGGCAGCGGCACCCAGGTCTCGGACGTCAACAAGCTGCTCAAGCAGTTTGAGATGATGCAGAAGATGATGAAGCAGTTCAAAAAGAGCCCCAAGGGTTTTGCCCGCCGCCTGGGCGGCCTGATGGGCAACCCGAACGCGTTCAAGGGCTTGAAATAAAATTTCCGCATAGGCCTCCCCTGCCAGGGGAGGTGGCACGGCGAAAGCCGTGACGGAGAGGTTTTTCTTTCCTGTTGGTATAAGACCCAAGCCGGGTTTGTACAGATAAATAAAACACAAAAACATTTATTGGAGGATATTACCATGCAGTTAAGATTCGTCTGCGCCGCGTTGGCGCCAAGAAGGCTCCTTTCTATCGCGTTGTTGTTGCTGACAGCCGCTTCCCCCGCGACGGCCGTTTCATCGAGGAGATCGGCACTTATGATCCGAACAAGGAGCCCTCTGAGGTGAACATCGACGCTGAGAAGGCAAAGCAGTGGATCGCTAACGGCGCACAGCCCACCGATACCGTCCGCGTCCTGCTGAAGAAGTCCAACATTCTGTAAGTAGGAGGGCTGACTCATGCAGGAGCTGTTGCTGGCAGTTGCCCGCGGTCTCGTGGAGGATAAGGACGCCGTTAAAGTTACGGTGGACGAGCCCCGCGAGGACGGCACCATCGTCTACCACCTGAGCGTGGCAGAGGGAGATATGGGCCGTGTCATCGGCAAGCAGGGCCGGATCGCAAAAGCCATTCGTGTGGTGATGCGCGCGGCTGCTGTGCGGGTCGATGAAAAGGTCCTTGTTGAGATCGACTGAGCACCCTACGGGCCCTTTGCCGCAAGGCAAGGGGCCTTTTTGTATGTTAAGGAGTAAACTATGCAGCAATATCTCGAAGCCGGAAAAGTTGTAACGACCCATGGGGTGCGCGGCGAAATGAAACTGGAACTCTGGTGCGATGGCGTCGCGTTCCTCAAAAAGGTGGGCAGGCTCTACCCCTCCCTCAACGGCGGCAAGTGCTATCAGATCAAGTCCATCCGCGCTCAGGGCCAGATGGCTCTGCTCCAGCTGGAGGGCGTGGACGATATGGACGCTGCCCGGGCACTGCGGGGCCAGGTGTTCTACTTTGATCGGAATGACGCCACCCTCCCGGCGGGCCGCTGGTATGTGGCCGATCTCATCGGGTGCGAGGTGCGGGACGCCGATACCGGCAAGGTGTATGGCATCGTCACCAGCGTGGACCACCCCGGCGCCCAGGATATTTACACCGTTAAGAGCCCCGGCGGCAAGGAATATATGTTCCCCGGGGTGGACGCGTTCCTGAAAGAGCGCAACCCGCCGGAGGGGTACATCCTTGTCACCCCCATCCCGGGCCTGCTGGACGATGATTTTGACAGTGAGCGCAGTGAAGAGGAGGCGGAGTGAGCCATGGGGATGCGTGTGGATATCGTGACCCTCTTCCCGGAGATGTGCCAGCAGGTGCTGGATGCCAGCATCATCGGCCGTGCCGCCAAGCGGGGCTATATTGAGACCCACTGCCACCAGATCCGGGATTACACCCTCAACAAGCAGAAGCAGACCGACGATTATCCCTATGGCGGCGGGTGCGGCATGGTGCTGTACGCCCAGCCTATCGCGGACTGTCTGCGGGCCGTCCAGAAAGAGGTGGCGGAACAGGGACGCCCCGCCCCGCATATCGTGTTCTTGACGGCAGGCGGTCAGCGATACACCGAGGAGCATGCCCGGCGGCTGGCCCAGTATGATAACCTCACCCTGGTCTGCGGCCATTACGAGGGCATTGATGAGCGTGTCATCGACGCCTTTGCGGATGAGGAACTCTCCATCGGCGATTATATCCTCACCGGCGGTGAGCTTGCCAGCCTGGTGGTGGCTGACAGCGTCCTCCGCCTCAAACCCGGCGTGCTGGCGGAGCAGAAAGGCTATGAAGAGGAGAGCTACTGGGACGGCCTGCTGGAGTACCCGCAGTATACCCGCCCGGAAGTCTGGGAGGGCCGCGCCGTGCCTCAGGTGCTGCTGGGCGGTGATCATCAGAAGATCGACGCCTGGCGCGGGGAGCAGAGCCGCGCCCGCACCCGCCTGCGCCGCCCGGAGCTCTATGAAGAGTGGTGTGCCACCCACCCCATCACCGAGCTGCCCAAATGGAAGCGGGGCGAGAACATGCGCCTTGTGAAAACCGAGGAGCAGATGGCTGCCGCCGCCCGCCTGATGCTGGAGGGCCGCCGCGCCGTCTGCGCCCAGAACTGGACGCCGGAGTTTTGTGCCCGCCTCACGGAAGAAGAATTTCTCGCCCGGCTGCAGCAGGAAAAGAAAGACGGCTATGCCCATTATCTCCACTGCACCAAGGATGTGCCGGACGGAATGGTCAGCGTCAGTCATAAAGAGGGCAGGATCGAGCATTTATATGTGACGGAAGCTTCCCGCGGCAGGGGCTTTGGCGTCAAGATGCTGGATTTTGCCCGTAAAAAGCTGGAGGAACACCCGCACCCGGTGCTCAGTGTGCTGGACACCAATGCCCGCGCCAAAGCGCTGTATACCCGCATGGGCTGGCGGCTGACCGGGGAAGTGGAAGAGGAATTTGACCCGGCTGCCCTGCCCGGCGTTGTGCACAAGTGTGCCATGGTCACCATGCGTACGAGGGCTGAAAACTTTGTCACAGGGAGCAGAAAAAGGTCCCAAGTGCTAAAATTGTTGAAAACTTTTGTATTACCCCGCCAACGTTGGGGGAATAATTTTGTTGTCTTTGTATAAAAGGTGAAAAACGCCCCGGATTTCATTGGGAAAACCGCCAAAAATGCGCCGGGGGGCTGTACAACGGTTTCGTCTTGCGCTAAAATGAGTACAACGCAACAGGCACGAAAGAAAATTGCATCCCCGAGAACGATAATAGATAGGAGCGTTTTACTATGTACGTCAAAGAAGTTACCGTTGAAAATCAGGTTGGTCTGCATGCACGTCCCGCTACTTTCTTCATCCAGAAAGCAAACGAGTTCAAGTCTTCCATCTGGGTCGAGAAAGAGGAGCGCCGCGTGAACGCTAAGAGCCTGCTGGGCGTTCTGTCTCTGGGCATCGTTGGCGGTACTACCATCCGCATCATTGCCGATGGCGCTGACGAGCAGGCCGCGGTGGATGGCCTCATCAAGCTGGTAGAGTCTGGCTTTGCAGAGTAATTCGAGCCTTTGATTTTGAAGCGGCGGGAGCTTTTCCTGCCGCTTTTTTGCTACCGGGAGGGAACCCGGAAATGAAAGATCTGAAAAAGGAGGACATTCCCCATGAAAAAACCGAGTGAAGAAACCATGCGGAAATTTGTGGCGTTCTGTGATTCCGGTCGTCCGTGGTATTTTGCGCTGGGCATGTTCGTCACGCTGCTCATTGTCCAGTTTGCCCTCTGGTTTGCAGCCGATGAAGATAAGAAACCCGGCTGGTGGTACACTGTGCCCGCCTGGTTTGGCATTTTCCGCTCTCTGGATCACATCCGCCAGGCCCGCAAAAACCGGGAGAGCGATGCGGAATGACCAAGGCGGAACTTTACAAAAAGGCCTGTATGCTGCCGCTTTTACCCGGTGTTTATATTATCCGGGATAAAACCGATACCATCATCTATATCGGCAAGGCCAAGCGGCTCCGCATCCGGGTCAGCCAGTATTTCCGGGAGGGTGTGCCCCACGACAACAAAGTCAGTCAGATGATCGCCCACGCCGATGCATTCGATGTTATCGTCTGCCAGAGTGAGTTTGAGGCACTGGTGCTGGAAGCCAGCCAGATCAAGGCCCACACCCCCAAATACAACATCCTGCTCAAGGACGATAAGGGTTACAGCTATATCAAGATCACCAAAGAGGAGTGGCCCCGGCTCTCGTTCGTGCTCCAGAAAGAGGACGACGGCGCGGAGTATCTGGGCCCTATACTTCCAGCTTTGCGGCCCGGCAGATGGCCGAAACGGCCATGGACGCCTTTCTGCTGCCCCGGTGCAACAAGCGCTTCCCGCAGGAGATCGGCAGGGGCCGCCCCTGCCTGAACGCCCATATCGGCAAATGCATGGCCGTGTGCAGCGGCAAGATCAGCTGTGAAAATTACAATCAAGCGGTCCGGAGCGCGGTCCACCTGATCCGGTACGGCAAAAAAGACATCCTGAAAATCCTCAACGAGCGGATGATGGAAGCCTCCGACCGGCTGGAATTTGAGACAGCGGCCCTGATCCGCGACCAGATCAACGCCATCACCAAAGTGACGGCGGGCCAGAAAGTGGTCGTGGACCCGGATGTGGAGATGGACGTGGTGGCACTGGCGGGCACCCCCGGCAGCGTCTGCGCGGCGGTGCTCCGCTTCCGAGAGGGACGGCTGACGGATAAGCGGGAGTTCCTTTTCCACGATACGGCGGATATCGCCGCCGCGCGGGAGGAGTTTCTGCCCCGGTACTATCTGGACGACGAGCAGATCCCCAAGGTCATCGCGGTGGACGAGCTGCCGCCGGACGCCGACGCCCTGCAGCAGGCTCTGAACGAGAAGCGGGGGAGCGAGGTGCAGCTCTACGTCCCCCAGCGGGGCGATAAGGCCCGTCTTGTCGAGATGGCCCACACCAATGCAGTGGAGCGTCTGGCCCGGGAGAGCGGCCGCTATGCCCGGGAAGAAAAGCTGCTGGACGAGCTGGCCCAGGTGCTGGGCCTTGCAAAGCCGCCCCGCGCCATTGAGAGCTACGATATTTCCAACTGGGGCGATGGCACCAGTGTCTGCGGTATGGTCACGTTCAAGGACGGCAAGCCCTATAAGGCGGGCTACCGCAAGTTCAAGATGAAAACCGTGCTGGGCACCGACGACTACGCCTCGCTGGCGGAGACCGTCTCCCGGCGGGCGGCGGAGTACGAAAAATACGCCGCTCTGGCCAAGGCAGGGGAGCCCAGCAATAACTATTTCGGCCAGAAGCCGGACCTGCTCCTGATGGACGGCGGCCGGGGCCAGGTGAGCGCCGCCAGGGAGGCGCTGGCAGGCACGGCCCTGGCCGACGTCCCCCTCTACGGCATGGTCAAGGATGACCACCACCGCACCCGTGCCATCGTGGACAGCGAGGGCCGGGAAATCGCCATCAACATGAACCGGGGCACATTCACGTTCATCACGGCCATTCAGGATGAGACGCACCGCTTTGCCAACGCCTACCGCAAACAGCAGATGCACCAAAAAAGCTACGCCTCCACCCTGACCGAGGTGCCGGGCGTCGGCCCCAAAACGGCCAAGGCCCTGATGGCCCGGTTCAAGAGCGTAAGCGCCGTGCGGGAGGCCGCGATTGACCAGCTGGAAAATACCCCCGGCGTGGGAAAGCAGACCGCACAGACCATCTACGAATATTTCCACCCGCAGGGTGAAAAAAACCATTCCAAGACAAAACGTCCCATACAGAGCAGCTGCTTCTGTACGGGGCGTTTTCTGTATTCTGTATCAGGCCAGCCCGATCTGCAGATATTCATTCAGCTTGCGCTGGAGCAGAGGGTCGTCCGAGGGGAGAAATTTGCGCTGCATCCCGTCCATTACCCGCCCTGGGCGAAGTTGTGCGCGGTACTCGGCAGGCGTGCGCTGGAGGGTGGCGCGGAACCGGGCGTTGAACGTTTTCAGGTCGGCAAAGCCATTGCGGAGGGCGATGTCAGTGAGACTGTCCGAAGTCATGGCCAGATCGGCCAGGGCGTGCTGGAACCGCACGCGGGTCAGGTACTCGTGGAAGTTGATGCCCACCATCTGCTTGAAGAGGGTGGAAAGGTAGGTGCGGTTGTACTGGGCGTAGTCCGCCAGGTCTTCCAGGGTCAGCTTTTCGGCATAATGGTCTGAGACATACGCCAGCAGACGGCGGACGGCATCCCGGCGGGGTTTATCCTCCGGCAGGGTGTTGAGCAGGGTGGGGGAGAACCGGGTACAGAGGGTAATGATGAGGAGGTCCAGGTTGGCACGGACGGCCAGCTGGGCATAGGCTCCGCCCTCCTGAGCAAACCGGAAGATCTGGCTGGCGTAGAACCGGACCTGGCGGTAATCGGCACTCTCCCGGGTCGTCTCGTCGGAGAGACAGGAGGGAAAATCATAGATGCCGCCTTTTTTGAGGAACGGCTTAAAAGCGGAAGCCGAAAAGTGGAGCACAAAGGCGATGGTATCGGCCTGCTGGCCCATGGAGGCGTGGCCGATGCCCGGGGCCGTGAGGATGATATCGTTTTCCCGGAGGAGAAAATTTTTGTTGCCGCGGCAGTATTCCTGGGTGCCGTGGAGCAGGATGCTCAGCTCATAGTCATCTTCATGCCAGTGGTAGCGGTAGTTCATCACGTCGTGGACAAAGCACCGGACTATGAGATTCTCCCGGGGCCAGTCCAGCTGATAATGGGCAGATGTCATTGGAATTCCTCCCGAAATCCAAACATTTTCCCTGTGGAAAAGATTCGGATAAGATTTTTCTGTGCAGGGCTCTTCTCAAGGATAACCGAAAAAATACGACGAGTCAACTGCTTTTTCTGCGCTTTTGGCTGGAATTTGACAGGATGATTCGGCAAAACATACAAAAGAAAGAGGTATGTGTTGGCGAAAACACACAGGGAAAATGTTTGGATTTTTTGCAAAATGGATTGTGGAATCTTTGTCAAAGCTAGGCCGGGGGAAATCTGTCCGGGCGGAGAAAAAGGCGAATATTTGGCCGCGACAAACGATGAATTATTTGTTAAGATAAGCACAACAAAGCCCCATGCCCGGGCAGCTGCGGACTTTTCGAGTTTGAACATGCGAGAAAAATCAAACGGAAAGGGAAACATTTATGAACACTCAAATGATCATCTGTATGGTGATCTTTGCGGCAACGCTGGTCAGCTATATGCTGAACAAGATCCCCATGTGGCTCACTGCCATGATCTCTCTGGCAGCACTTTACTTTACCGGATGCATTGATGCAAGCGGTGCACTGGCCGGCTTCTCCAATGTCAACACCCTGCTGATGGCTACCATGTTTGTGGTGGCCGCAGGCTTCCGCCGCACCTCTCTGGTGGATGGCATGTGCGATGCCATCATGAAAGTGACCCGTGGCAGCTTCCGGATGGCCTATTTCGGCTACATCCTGCTGGCTGTCCTGCTCACCAACTTCATTGCCAGCCCCATGGTCGTTTATGCCATCGTCAGTCCACTGCTGGCTGCCCTGTGCGATAACACCGGACACAGCCGCAGCCAGTATATGTTCCCTGTCATGGTGGTCTGCGTGGCCTGTTGCGGCATCCTCCCACTGGCAACAGCCATTCAGATGGCTGGCCAGTACACCGGTTTCATGGAGACCTACGGCTTTGCCGGTATGAGCATCCAGCCCACGGACTTCACCCTCGCTGCATGGCCTGTTCTCATTGTTGTCCCGCTCTGGGCACTGTTCCTTGGTCCCAAGTTCACCCCCAAAGAGCCTGTGGTTCCCATCGAGGCTTTGGAAGAAAGGAAATCCGGCAAGCAGGCCCAGAAGCTCAGCCCGCTGGTGGATAAACTCGGCATCATTATCTTCTTTGCGACCATCCTCTGCCTCATATTCTCTTCTCAGCTCCACCTCACTACCTGGTCCGTTGCTCTGGTGGGCAGCCTGTTGATGGTACTGTTCGGCGTGGTTGATCAGAAATCTGCTCTCCGCGACATCCCCTGGGATATGCTGATGCTCTTTGTCGGTGCGCTGGCTCTGGGCACTGCCCTGACCAACACCGGCGCAGGCGACCTCATTGGCAACGCTCTGGCAACGGCCGTCGGCGGCACTCACAACAACTATGTCCTCGGTGCCCTGTTCTTCATCATCCCCTTCCTGCTCACTCAGTTTATGCTCAACCGCTCTGTCTCCGCTGTCTTTATTCCCATCTGCCTGCTGACCTGCTCCGCTCTGGGTGCTAACCCCACCGGACTGGTGCTGCTGGTCAATGCTGGCTCTCTGACCGCTTTCCTGACTCCTATGGCTACCCCCGCTGTCCCCATGTGCATGGCTGACGGCGGTTACGACCTGAAGGCAATTATCAAGAGCGGCGCGCTCATCACGCTGATTCTACCCTTCGTTTATATCTTCTACACCATGACAGTGCTGCCGGCATTCTGATCCCGGAAAGGAAGCATACAAAATGACACTGGAAGAAAAAATTGCAACGGCTCAGCAGGTGCGTAGCCGTGACCGGTTCGGCCCGGTCAGTCAGGAAGAGTTGGCCGCACTGCCCGGCACCGAAACAGAACTTTGGGTCGAAGTGGCCGATGGCCGCAAAGTCCATGTGTTCGAGGAGCGTCCGGAGCATCTGCCTGCCAAAGCAGCCCTGCTGTTGAACTTCCACGGCGGCGGCTTTATCAAGGGCCGCACTGACCGTGACCGCCGCTACTGCTGCACCATCATGGAGCAGCTGAATGCTCTGGTCTGGGACGTGGACTACTGCATTGCTCCGGAAGAACCGTTCCCCGCAGCCGTGGAAGAGGCCTACGGCATCGCCGCTTATGCCTTTGACCATGCAGAAGAGCTGGGCATCGACCCGGACAAGATCATTCTGGCCGGGCACAGCGCAGGCGGCAACCTGGTAGCGGCGGTCTGCCTGAAAAATGCCGAGACCCATCGGCTGCACCCCTGCTGCGTGCTGATGGAATATTTCCCGACAGACAATACAGTGAATCCGCTCCGGCGGCTTTCTCCGGAATTGCAGAAAGACCCGTTCTGGGCAAAACGCGCGGAGACGGAAAAGCTGTACACAGACTTCTATGTGGGCAAGGCCGACCCGGCGGATCCGCTCTGCTCCCCGGCAAAAGCTGCGGACGAGGCACTGGCCTCGTTCCCAGACAGCCTGATCCTCTCGGCCGGAGAGGACAGCCTGCGGGAGGATGTGGAGGCCTTTGTTCTCCGGCTGGTCAAGGCAGGCGTCTGCGTCACAGCCCAGCGCATCCCGGAGGCTATGCACGGCTTTACCACCAATCGGACCCCCGGTTGGGAGCGGGCCCTGGCACTGCATTGCAAATTCTTCCAGGAACATCTATCATTGATTTGAAACCCGAGCGCAGCAAAAACTGGAGGCTGAATTTATGAAAATTACCGACGTCAAGCTTCGCTTTGCCAAGCACTACCTGTTTGTGCAGGTGTATACCGATGCAGGCATCGTAGGCTTGGGCGAGGCAGGCAACTGGGGCTATTTGCAGGCCACGGCTGCCGCCATTGAAAAATTTGCCACCTATCTCATTGGCAAAGACCCGTTCCGTATCGAGGATTACAACCAGAATTTCCTGCGTTCAGTCTACTTCCGCGGTTCGGTCATCATGAGCGCCATCTCGGCCATCGATATCGCCCTGTGGGATATCAAGGGCAAGGCCCTGGGTGTGCCCGTGTATGAGCTGCTGGGCGGAAAGACCCGTGAAAAAGTACGGGTGTACGCCTCTGTCATGCACCTCACCGAGGATCAGCAGGAGCTGGCCAAACAGTACCAGCAGCTGCAGGAGATGGGCTTTACTGCCGCCAAGATCTTCTGCAACGGCCCCACCAGCTCGCCGGACGGCAAAGGTGAGTTCTTCTCCAGCCGCATTGAGCGGGAGGTGGAGAAAGTCCGCGTGGCCCGCGAGGCGGTCGGCCCTGACTTTGACTTCGTGTTGGAAGTGCACCGCGGCATGACTCTGCCGGAGGCTGTGGCCTTTGGCCGTGCCGTGGAGCCCTATCGCCCCATGATTTTGGAGGACCCCGTCCCGCCCGATAACGTGGATACCATGGCTGAAGTAGCCAGCAAGGTGGGGGTGCCCATCGCCACGGGCGAGCGCGCCATTGACCTCCGTGAGTTTGAGGTGCTGATGGCCCGCCACGCCTGCCAGTATGTCCGCCCGGACGTCTGTGCTGTGGGCGGTATTACCACCAGCAAAAAGATCTGCGCTCTGGCCGAGGCACACGATGTGCTGGTCATCCCGCACAACCCGCTGGGCCCCGTCTCCACCGCTGCCTGCCTGCAGATCTGCGCCTCCATCCCCAATCTGGGGATCCAGGAGCTGCCCGGTTTCTGCCTCAATGGTGCAGAAGATAGAATGGTCAAAGAGCCGCTCCGCTTTGAGAACGGCTGTATGCTTATCCCCGAGGCTCCCGGCATCGGCGTGGAGCTGGCGGACGACGCCGAAGAGCTTTACCCCGCCAAGGAGCGCGGCAGCACGTCCGCCCGCCGTGCCTTTGATGGCTCGGTCAAGGACTGGTAAGGTTGCGATTTTCTTTTCTTTTTGTGATCAATCCCCATTCTTTTTCTTTCGGAAAAGCCCGTCGGCGTATGCAGCGCCGACGGGCTTTTTGTCGCTCTTGCCTTTTTGGGCAAAAGAGGCTACAATAGTCCCAGCAAACCGAAATTTGAAACTTCGGAGGGAAAAACTATGGCTTGTACAACGATCCTTGTTGGTAAAAACGCATCCTATGACGGCTCCACCATGATCGCCCGCAACGACGATTCCGGTTCGGGGCATTTCACGGCCAAAAAATATGTGGTCGTGCAGCCGGAGGAGCACCCGGCTGTTTACAAATCCGTGCTGTCCCATGTGGAGATCCCCCTGCCGGGCGATCCCATGCGGATGACGGCCATGCCAAACGCTGTGGAGGGCAAGGGCATCTGGCCGCGGCCGGTGTCAATGCCGCCAATGTGGGCATGACCGCTACCGAGACCATCACCTCCAACCCCCGCGTGCTGGGGGCTGACCCGCTGGTGGTGTACCAGCCTGCCATGGGCGATACCCCGGAGGTGCCCGGCGGCATCGGCGAGGAGGATATCGTCTATCTGGTGCTGCCCTATATCCACTCGGCCCGGGAGGGCGTGGAGCGGCTGGGCCGCCTGCTGGAGACCTACGGCACCTATGAGATGAACGGCATCGCGTTCCAGGATGTCCACGAGATCTGGTGGCTGGAGACCATCGGCGGCCACCACTGGATGGCCCGCCGCGTGCCGGATGATTCCTACGTGGTCATGCCCAACCAACTGGGCATCGACAGTTTTGACCTGGACGATGCCTATGGCGACAAAAAAGACTACATGTGCTCGGCGGACCTGCGGGAGTTCATCGCGGCCAATCATCTCGACCTGTCGCTGGACGGAAGCCTGAACCCGCGGGACGCTTTTGGCAGCCACGACGACGCCGACCACGTTTACAACACGCCCCGTGCCTGGTACATGCTCCGTACCCTCAATCCCAACACCTGGGTCTGGGACGGCCCGGACGCCGACTACACCCCGCGCTCCGATGACCTGCCCTGGTGCATGGTGCCCGAGAAGAAGCTGACCCCGGAGGATGTCAAATATGTGCTGTCCTCCCACTACCAGGGCACGCCTTATGACCCCTACGCCAGCTACGGCGACAAGAGCCAGCGCGGCATGTACCGCTCCATCGGCATCAACCGCAACGACTTCATGGCCCTGATCCAGATCCGTCCGGACGTCCCGGCGGAGCAGAGCGCCATTGAGTGGGTGGCTTATGCCTCCAACGCGTTCAACACCATGGTGCCGTTCTACGCCAATGTGACCACCACGCCGGAGTACCTGTCCTGCACCACCAAAGAGGTGTCCACCGACAGCTTCTACTGGGTCAGCCGGATGATCGCCGCCATGACGGATGCCTCTTATTCCAAGAGCCTCATCCACGCCGAGCGGTATGAGCTGGGCGTCCTTTCGGCCAGCCGGGCCCTCATCCACCAGTACGACGCAAAGCTCATTGCAGAGCCGGATGCCGACCAGCGCGCCGCTCTCCGGGTGGAGGCCAACGAGGCCATTGCCAAGGCCCTCAAGGCCCGTGCCGCCGATACGCTGGATAAGGTGCTGTTTGAGCTGAGCAGCGGCATGAAGAACGCCTTTGCCCGCTCCGACGCCTAAGCGCTGATTCCGTTAAACCAATCAAAAAACGTCAAAAGCAGCCAACTACTGGGCGCGGATGTCCGGTCGGTTGGCTGCTTTTTGTTCGCTGTATCCCAGCATTTGTGCAGGATGTCTGAATTTCAGAGAAATAATTTGTGCAAAAAACTGACCGAAAGTGATTGATTTTGACGGAAAGATTGCTATAATAAAATTGCAGACACCAAAAACACGCGAAAAGCTTCAAAACCAATCAAACAGGAGGAATGCCCGATGTTGGCAGAAGAACGGTTTGCCCAGATCCTGGCGCTGATGGCGGAAAAACGCACCGCCACCGTGCAGGAGCTGTGCGAGGCCCTGAATGCCAGCGAGTCCACCATCCGCAGGGATCTGAACGAGCTGGACCGTCTGGGCAAAGTCAATAAAGTCCACGGCGGGGCCACCCTGCCGGACAGCCAGTTCCGGGCCGATGAGCCCACCATGGCTGCCAAGGAGAGCCTGGCCGTGGCCGAAAAGCGGGCCATCGCCAATGCAGCGGCGGCCCTCATCACGGCAGAGGATTTCGTCTATCTGGACGCAGGTTCCACCACGCTGGCGCTGGCCCGGGCCGTCAGCGGCCCGGCACTGGATGCTGCTTATGTGACCAACGGCGTGGCCCACGCCCGTCTGCTGGCCCAGAAAGGCTGCCGGGTGTGCCTGCCCGGCGGGCTGCTCCGGCCCGAGACCGAAGCCATCATCGGGGCGGCAGCGCTGCAGAGCCTGCAGCAGTACAACTTCACCAAAGCCTTTATGGGAGCCAACGGCGTGGCGCTGGACGCAGGCTTCACCACCCCGGACCCCGAGGAAGCGGCTGTCAAGGCTGCGGCCGTCCGGCGGGCGCGGGAAGCCTGGTTCCTCGTGGATGACTCCAAGTTCGCCCGCGTCTACCCGGCGGTCATCACCGAGCTGCACGGCGGGGCGATCCTGACCAACCGCTGCCCCAACCCCAAATACAAACAATACACGCTGGTAAAGGAGACGGAAGAATGATCTACACGGTAACATTCAACCCGGCCATTGATTATGTGGTGCGGCTGGACTCCCCGCTGGAAGTGGGCGAGGTAAACCGCGCCCGCGGCGAAGACTGCGTGCTGGGCGGCAAGGGCATCAACGTATCCGGTGTGCTGGCCGAGCTGGGCTGCAAAAGCGTCGCCCTGGGCTTTGTGGCCGGGGAGACGGGTGCCTGGCTGGAGCGCGGCCTGGCCGCCCAGGGCATCCAGACCGATTTCATCCACCTGACCCAGGGGATGACCCGCATTAACGTCAAGATCAAGGCAGGGCAGGAGACCGAGTTGAACGGCGCGGGCCCCAACATCCCGGAGAGCGCCATGCAGGCGCTGGAAGCCAAGCTGGACGCCCTGCAGAACGGCGACATCCTGATTCTGGCAGGCAGCATCCCGGCCAGCCTGGCACAGACCACCTACGAGCGGCTGCTGGCCCGGCTGGAAGGCCGCGGCGTGCGGGCCGTGGTGGACGCTACCCGGGACCTGCTGGTCAATGTGCTGCCTTTCCACCCTTTCCTCATCAAGCCCAACAATCATGAGCTGGGCGAGATCGTGGGCCGTGTTCTGAACACGGAGGATGAAATCGTGGCAGCAGCCAGGACCCTGCAGGAAAAAGGCGCCCGCAACGTGCTGGTGAGCATGGCAGGGGATGGCGCTCTGCTGCTGGATGAAGCAGGCCAGACCAACCGCATCGGCTGCCCGAAAGGCAAAGTGGTCAACAGCGTCGGCGCGGGTGACAGCATGGTGGCAGGCTTTGTGGCAGGTTACCTGCAGAGCGGTGATTACACCACCGCCCTCCGCCTGGGCACCGCCTGCGGCAGCGCCACGGCGTTCAGCCTGGGGCTGGCGAAGAAAGAAGAGATCGAGAAGTTATTGCTGACGATTTAACGAGGAGAGGAGAACACCCCATGCGTATCACGGAATTGTTTACCGCAAAGTCCATCGCGCTGGACGTGGCCGCGCCGGATCAGGCCGCCATCATCGACCGTCTGGTGGAGCTGCAGGCCACCCACGGCAACATTACTGACAAAGAGGTCTACAAAAAGGCCCTCTACGCCCGCGAGGCGGAGGGCTCCACCTATGTGGACAACGGCATCACCGTGCCCCACGCCAAAACGGCCTGCGTCACCCGCCCCAGCCTGGCGGCTCTCCGCCTGAGCGCCCCGGTGCAGTACAATGCCGAGGACGACGGCACTACCGACCTGCTGTTTGCCATTGCCGCCCCGGAGGACGGCGGCCTGCATGTGGATATGCTGGCCCGCATGATGCAGATGCTGATGAATGAGGATTTCGTGGAGAAACTGCGGGCCGCCAAGACCCCGGCGGAGTTCCTGGACGCCATCGACGCACAGGAAGAGGCTCAGTTCGGGGATGAGAGCTTCACCCAGAAAGAGATCCCCCAGAGTGGCTACCGGGTGCTGGCCGTCACCGCCTGCCCCAACGGCATCGCCCATACTTACATGGCCGCCGAAGCCATCGTCAAGGCCGGTGACAAGCTGGGTCTGCCCGTGAAAGTGGAGACCAACGGCTCCGACGGCACCAAGAACGCCCTGACCCGGAAAGAGATCGAGGAATGCGACGGCATCATCGTGGCAGCGGACAAGAACGTGGAAACGGCCCGCTTTGACGGCAAGCCCGTCCTGTTTACCCGGGTGGACGACGGCATCCACAAACCCGAGGAGCTCATCAAGAAAGTGGCCCACGGTGAGGTGCCGGTCTTCCACGCCAAGGGCGGCGCGCAGGCGGCCGCGGAGGAGGACACCGCAGGCGAGAGCCTGGGCCGCAGCCTCTACAAGCACCTGATGAACGGTGTCTCCCACATGCTGCCGTTCGTGGTGGGCGGCGGCATCATGATCGCCCTGGCATTCCTGCTGGACGACTACAGCATTGATCCCTCCAACTTCGGGATGAACACCCCTGTGGCGGCGTTCTTCAAGACGGTGGGCGGCGCGGCATTCGGCTACATGCTGCCCATCCTGGCCGGTTTCATCGCCATGTCCATTGCGGATCGTCCGGGTCTGGCCGTCGGCTTTGCAGGCGGCGTCCTGGCCATGAACGGCACCAACTTTGCAGGTCTTGCCAATGGCGAGACCACCGGTATCTCCGGCGGCTTCCTGGCGGCTCTGCTGGCTGGTTTCGTGGCAGGCTATGTGGTCCAGTTCCTCAAGAAGATCACCGAAAAGCTCCCCGCCAGCCTCAACGGCATCCGGCCCATGCTGATCTATCCGCTGGGCGGCATCCTCGTGGTGGGCGCTGTCATGTGCGGCATCAACCCCATCATGGGCATGATCAACACCGCCATGACCGATTGGCTCAACGCCATGGGCGGCACTTCCAAGGTCCTGCTGGGTGCCATCGTGGCCGGTATGATGAGCATTGATATGGGCGGCCCGTTCAACAAGGCAGCTTACGTCTTTGGCACCGCGGCGCTGGCCTCCGGCAACTACGAGGTCATGGCCGCTGTCATGGTGGGCGGCATGGTGCCTCCCATCGCCATCGCCCTCTCCACCACGTTCTGCCCTAAAAAGTGGACCCCGGACGAGCGCCGCAACGGCATCGTCAACTACATCATGGGCCTCTGCTTTGTCACTGAGGGCGCCATCCCCTACGCGGCGGCCGACCCGCTCCGCGTGCTGCCCAGTTGTGTCATTGGCGCGGCCCTGTCCGGTGCCCTCTCCATGACCTTTGGCTGCGCTCTACGGGCACCTCACGGCGGCATCTTCGTCTTCCCCGTGGTCGATCATGCTCTGCTCTACTGCGTGGCGCTGGCCGTGGGCAGCGTGGCAGGTGCTGTGATCCTCAGCCTGCTCAAAAAGACCCGCGCCGAGGCATAATGTACAAAGCCATTCTCCAAACTTCATCATAAGCAAAAGACCCCCGCTGTGCACTGGCAGACCAGACACGGCGGGGGCCGCTTTTGTTGAGAGGACGACTCCATACAAACACAAAAACCGCCTGGCAGCGGGTTTTTGTGTATAGAGGGGTGGGAAAGTATATAAAGTGGTGAATCGCAATTTCAGGCAGGGAAGCTGTTTCAGGCGTTTTGCACAGCCTGTGGACGCAGAAGCCCCGCATCCGTACCCTGCGATATGTATTATACCAGCTCTTTCTTTTTTGTCAAATAGAAATTTCTTGAAATGCTTAAATTTGCACTTTACTTTTGAAGCAAAACTTTATATAATTAATACAAGCGAAATGAAATCCAACTTTTGCTAGGTTTATAAATTTTTACAACAATAAAACTTTACTTTCGAAAATTTTTGTGGATTTCAACAGAATATCAAAGGAGACATTGTCCCATGGATGATTTGGACCGTAAAATTCTGGCCCTGTTGGCCAAAAACGCCCGTATGCCTGTCAAGGAGATCGCGGAGCAGGTAGCTCTGACCAGCCCTGCCGTTTCCAGCCGCATCCACAAGCTGGAGACTGATGGCGTCATCGGCGGCTATACCGTCACACTCAACCGCCCGGCAGACCGCGTGTATGTGGATGCCCTCATCAGCCTTTCGGTGGCCCCCTCCAAGCACGAGGCGTTCCTGCACCTGATCCAGAACAGCAAGGAAGTGCTGCAGTGCTACCACGTCACGGGCGATTATACATTCCTCATCAAGGTCAGCTGCGGCAGTATGCCCCAGCTGGAGCATCTGATCCTCCAGTTCCAGAAGCTGGGTACCACCAGCACCCAGATCATCCTTCCACCCCCGTCAATCACGGCGATCTGGAAGCCCTGATGCTGTAAAGAAGCTGAAAAACGTCTGTTCATAAAAGTGTTACAGGCAGCGGCGCAATTTTCGCCCGCGGTGGCTCGTATTCTGGATAGCAGCACAAAAAAGTGGAATACTATGGCTGCACTCTTCCAAACGACGCCTCACGAACGAAAGGAATATCCACTATGAAACTGAAACGCATCTTTGCGGCGCTGCTGGCAGGCGCTGCCCTGCTGGCTCTGGTGGGCTGCGGCACATCCGGCAGCACGGGCAAGCCCGCTTCCTCCGCTGCAAGCACCCCCAAAGACTACACCCAGATCCTCCACGATGCCCGCAGCGCCGAGGACAACGAGTATTATATGATCTTCACCAAAGGCGCGGACGGGAAATACACCGCTCAGTACGGCTACAGCAAGGACTATGAGGCCGACCAGCTCAATGATGAGATCGCCAACATGATGATGCCCATGCTCAACTTGGAGGATGGCATGGCGGAGGATTTTGCCGCCTCCCTTTCCACAATGATGGTGCAGAGCTATGGCCTTGCCATCGTCAAGCCTGCCGAGGGCAGAACGCAGGACGTGGTAGACGCCCTGAATGCCTATGTGGAGAGCGAGCAGCAGTCCATGGAGCATTATCTCGAGGACGAGTATCAGATCGCCAAGAACGCGAAAGTGGAGACTCTTCCCTCTGGCGAGGTGGTCCTTGTCTGCTGTGAGGACAGCGATACCGTCCTTGCCAACCTGAAAAAAGCGCTGGCCGTTTAAAAACGAATCACACGCAAAAAAGAACGCCTGCTTCCAGTTGGAAGCGGGCGTTCTTTGCAGGATGGGCAGTACAGAAATTATTCAGCTTTCACGTCGATGGCGTTGACGATCTTGTTGGCGATGTACTCGTGGCCCTTAATGGTGGGGTGGACATCCAGGTCGGTCTTTGCCCTGGGGATGGCCACATAAGTCAGGTCATAGGTCTCGGCCAGCTGCTTCTCAAACTTGTTGAGCTTGCGGAAGTAGTTGTGCCAGCAGGGGATAAACGGCACCGGGTCGGTGTAGCCCATCAGCAGGATCTGCACGTCCGGGTTCAGCTTGCGGATCTCCTGCACGATGGAGATGAGGGCGGAGGTGGTCTGCGGATAGATGCGGTCGCAGATCTTGGCCATATCGGAGGTGATGAGCTTCCAGGAGGCGTTCTTTTCCTCTTTGGTCAGCTCCATGTCCTTGATGCCCTTGAGGATGGTGGAAACGGCAGAGCCGGAGGAGCGCAGGTTGCCGGAGAGGATGGTGGAAGCCAGAGCGTCGCTTTTGTGGTTGGTGGCGTTCCACAGGCCGGCCACGCAGGGCACGAACGCGTCATTGGAGCCGATCTGGATGGAGATGACGTCTGCCTTGCGGATGTAATCCTGGAACTCCGGGTAGACGTAGTAGCAGCCGGACTCCATGTTCATCTGGGGCATCTTGCCGTCCCGGATCATGTCCACCAGGTCGGGGGCCGTCAGGGCAGGCAGGCCCAGATCAATGGCGTGGTCGCGGTCCAGGCCCAGCTTGGAAGCTACTTTACCGACATAGCAGTCTGGGGAGTAGCCCTTGAAATTGGGGCGCATGTCCACGCCGTAAGTGGAAGTGCCGTTGGCGCTGTACTGGACATCGGCCAGGCCCACGCCTGCCACGATGCTGTCGCCCAGGGCAACGTAGGTGATCTGCTTCTGCTCCGTGCTCTCCGTGTCGGCAGCAGTTTCTTTCGTGCTGTCCGCCGCGGGGGCAGTCGTTTTGGTGTCGGCGGCGGGAGCCTGTTCGGTGGTGGTAGCCGTCACGGTATCGCCCAGGGTAACGACCACTTCGTTGGTCTCATCCTCAGGGGCCATTTCCGGCTCTGCTTCGGCCACAGCGGCCTCGGGTTCCGCGGGCAGTGCCTCGGCACCCTC
>NZ_QTVP01000012.1:0-70714 GCF_003460645.1 Faecalibacterium sp. OF04-11AC
TTTAATCGTGTTATCTGTACATCCATTATCTATAATGTACATTTCGTCCAAAAAATTATAATTGTATCTAATGAAGACTCAATTATCTCGCTTTCATTATTTACCATTGTAAATGATACTATTTTCATACTCGAATTATCCTTAACTATCTATTTCTTATGCTCTTTTCTCTTTTATCGACAATAATACTATCTGCCGGGATATCTTTGGTCACCAGTGTTCCCGCACCTATTACAGAACCCTTTCCAATCGTTACTCCGTCCAGAATTGTCACATTGCTTCCAATCCAACAGTCATCCTCAATAGTAATTCCTTTTCGCTGGACTCCCTGACTTTTGATGCTGCACTCTGTATCAGAGAACACATGATTTTCTGCAAACAAACTGCATTTAGGGCCAAACATCACATTCTTGCCGATAGTGATTTTTCCAGAACAGCCTATATATCCGTATGGTCCAATAGAACTATGTTCCCCCATCGTTAGGCCGATCCCGTAATCACCACCATAATAGCTAGACGGACGGATCATAACTCCTCGGCTTATAGTTACATAATCTCCGAAATTCAAGCCATCAGAGCACAACCCATGAATCTCAGAGAAATCTTCAAACTTAACATTCTTTCCACAGCGAATATGTTTTCCGTGAGTAATCTGCACGTTCTTTCCTACAAGAAGCATTCCATGCGATTCTTTAAGAAAGATTCTGCGTACCCCCCCCTCAAAAATTTGATTCCTGTACGATATAAAATCGAAATTTTGTCAATTGTGCTGATTCTCGAATCCATATTTACCGCTCCATTGTTTTTTTATAAATGCCCATTAGCTGTTCATAATTATCTTCCGGCTTATACTTCTGTTCATAATCCAATCGCGCATTCCAACCAATTTCTGAGGCCAGTTCTGGCTTACTCCAGAGTTCCGAAATACACTTTTGGAAGCCCTCAATATTTCCCAGTTTCACCTTGTAGCCATTTTTCCCATCTTCGATTGCTTCTGTTGAAAAGCCCAGATCAGTTGCTATCAACCCTTTTCCAAGGCTTTCCGTTTCAATTTCGACCATAGAGCATCCTTCATACCAAATGGACGGGAAAACCACAAATTCTCCGCCTTTCACAATTGATAGGCATTTATCGTGCTGCGTATATCCAAGAAAATAAACATTATCGTGTCCGTCTGCCCACTGTCTAAACTCTTCTTCTAGTGGGCCTCCTCCCATCACGACCAGTGGAATATCCGGCAACTCATCCCAAATTTTCATCAGGATTCTAATGCCTTTTTCCTCACCAATACGGCCATAAAAAACGGCATATCGTTCCGGCAAGCCAGCTACTTTCTCTGCCTTAAGATTTGCTTCTGCATCTGGTACAAAATTGTATTTCTTTGTGATTTTATCCTTATCAAATCCAATATTAGTGAGAAGCCTAATTTGATTTTCATTCAGACAAATATAGCGGTCGATTTGCTGATAAAAACTTTTTCTTATCCGATGATATGTAAAAATCCCTGCCACGATAAAACTCTGCAGCCTAGAGTTTTTAAAGCATCCATATTTGCACATGCGGAAATACTTTCCATCACCGCATTCATTGCAAAGTTTTGTTCCGCGCAAGGATGTTGAGCACGGGCAAACAAAACGAGTGTCGTGTAGTGTTGCTACAACTTTGACACCACTCCGTTTTGCGGCATAAAGAATTGACGGTGATAGTAGCGGAAAAAAGGTATGGACATGTACAATATCTGGCTTTTCCTTTTGGATTAACTGCCGTACAGCCTTATAATTTTTTGAACTCCATAGCATCCCAAATGTTGCAGATAGTTTGCCAATGATTCCGGCATTATCGAATTCATCATTGGAAACCGTATATCGAATCACTTGATTTCCATGGTTTTCCAGCAAAGCAGTCTCGCTCTTAAAGACTTGGTCATCTCCGCTTGCTGAACCTTTTCTATGGAAATTATGTATTGCCAATATTTTCATAGTTAGTTCTCCCGCTTTGTAAACACATCTTCATACTGCCTACAAATCTTGTCCCATGTGTACTCTTCTGCCACACGCTTCTTAGCCCTCCGGCCCATCTCTGCAATTTCTTCTGCACTCATTTGGTCCGCCTTATCAATCAACTTTGCAAGGCTACCTGGTTTGCGGCTCCAATACAAAGCGCAATCCTCTGCCACTTCCTTGTTGAAACCAACATCAACCAACAGATTCAGATCCGTGCTGCCAAGAGCCTCAATCAGCGACGGATTCGTACCGCCAACCGTATGGCCGTGGAAATAAGCATAGGCGTTCTCACGAATCTTCTTCAACAGTTCCTGGTCATAAACAGTGCCCACAAATTTAATTCTCTTATCGCTCTTGAAATGAAGTTTTTCCTCAAGCTCATTCAAAAACTTCTCATTCACATTTGTAATAATGGCAAAATCCTTTTTGCTCTTACTCTTCATGAATTCTCGAATCATAACTTCAAAAGAATTCTCCGGTACAAAACGACCGACGACAAGGTAGTATTCCTTTTTCGTCAGTCCTTTTTCTTTATACCAGTTCACCAGCTTCTCATCGTCATCAGATAACTTGCTGTGTGTCAGATCTGCACCATATGCGATAAATGTCGTCTTCGGATTTCTGCCCTTGATACCTTTGCCGTCATAGCACTCGTGAATATACTTCTCGATATTCAATGAGTCGCAGATAGCAAGATCACAGTATTTGACCATCATCTGCTCAGAAATCTTCCAGTATTTCCGAATCGGTGCAGACCACTTTGCTCTCATCCATTCGTGTCCATCCGGATTCAAGTACACAGTGCCGCCCAACTTGTGGATTTCTTTATAGAAATGACCAGCAAAAGGTCCGATACGGCAGGCCATGATGTAAACAATCGGGTGGGGAATGTGATTTTTCCTGATATGTTCGCAACAAGCCTTTAGAGCAGCAACATCATAATAAATTGCCTGCGCAGGACCAATCTGTGGAACATCAATTTTGAAGCAGTGGGCATTGTGGAATTCAAATTCGTGGTCGTCGATTTTTGTCACGCCCTCAAACTTGCTCTCATCCATGCAGCCGTCACCATTGGCTTTGCAGGCAACATGATATTTGATGTTTTCTTTATTCTGGTGATACTCTGTGAGCTTGTAGACAAAGGTCTCATAACCTCCGTAAGCCCCCAATGACTTCGCACCCACAAGGTATACGTGCTGCACTTCTATTTTTGAATTCATTCCTCTATTCCATCCTCACATTTTTATCGCTAATGTTGCATCCATTCTCTTATGGATAAAAACAAGCCCACGGCGGATTACTCAAAGGCAATCCACCGTAGGCTTGAACTCTCCTTCAATCTTTATTTGCTGCTCCTTTTGTGGGTCAAAACAGAGCTTTCCAAAAAGCCTCCTACATATAACCCCGGATTTTCCGCATCTTGCAGTTTTTCAACAAATAAAACATTTGAAGGACAACTCAAGCCGTCAAAACCCTTTAGTTATCGTAGGTTTTCTTGGTTGACCCTATTATATCTCTAGCCCCTCTTCGATTGATTGTTGGGACCGTTTTCTGATGAATACCTTTATATTCAATTGTGGCATCATCGTACTCTGCACCGCTTACATGATGACCTGAGCGGTTGTAACAGGTCACGTCACAACCATCCCGTGCCATTCGAGTGCAGAGCTCTTTGACAACGATTTCTACTCCGCCTTCTCTTGATAATCGCTTCTGTCCGAACATCGCAATCGCAAGTTTCTTGCCCATAAATCCTTCCCACAGCCTCACTCTATTTTCTTTTAATTCATCTATACAGCCAACACAAAGAGCGGATAGGCTCGTGCACCTGTCCGCTGGCTGTCACCCCGCCCTCTTGGTCGAGATTTCTTTCTGTGCGGCATTTCTGCCGTTCAGAAAGATCAGTCGTTCATTCTCCGGGTAAGAAAATATGAACTTCAGGGCGCGGAGCCTTTCATTCTCTGCCGTACCCTTGTCCCTATTATGACAGCCGCGTATTATTTCACACTCCCCTGTGACTAAAATTGTTTTATTCTCTAAACTCACCGCATTCATTTTTCTTTTCTCCCGTGCAGTCATTTCATTTTAAGTCTCAGAATTCAGAAATCTGACAATATTTGTTGACGAAATTTGTATTCAATATTCATACGTATCGTTCAATTGATTTAACATGCCGCTTTATCCTGTCAGTAATAAATATATTTTATCAAATGACATTATTTCACATTTTAAGTCTCATATTATTTTATCACGTGTCTCGTCAACAATCAATAGTTTTCGCCTTGTCCTCATTATATTACTGTCTGAAAAAAAAATCGCATCAGCTTGAGCTTTCTTTACAAATTGTCTGATTTCTTATCCGTTCTGAACCATCCGCGGTTTCTCATTTCATAAGTTCCTGTGCTTCTCTTCTGACAAACTTATACTTTTCAGCAATTAAGCCGATCGAATGCCCCTCTATCTCTCATTTTCCTCCAGCAAAAAAGGCACCGCGCCCTGGCTTGCATCTTACAAGCAGGGCACGGTGCTTTTTTCTTCTATTTCCGTGATTTTTATTTCAGGTGCTTTTTCTTCTCATATTCCTGCAGAGCGGTCAAAGCTTCGCCGGACAGGGGGTAAAGAGCGATCATATTGAAAATGGTCATCAGGCCGATGCCCACATCGCCCAAATCCCATACGACCGTATAGGCTGCCACACCGCCCACCAGCATCATCGCCAGTGCCAGCAGCTTATAGGCGGTCTGCCAGCCCCAATGGTCGCCAAAGAGATAAGCCACGTTGCATCGTGCATAGAACAAAATCCCGATAAACGTTGAGAAACTGAACAGTGCCAGCGTGACGGCAATGAACACCACTCCGAAGCCGCCCAGATGGTACTGCATCGCTGCCTGTAACAGATTCATGCCCTGCAGCCCAGCGGTCACGCTTTCCGGAGCCAGCAGCATTACAAAAGCGGTACAGCTGCAGATCACGATGGTGTCAATCAGAACGCCCAGCGCCTGCACCAATCCCATCTTGACCGGGTCGTCACACTCGGCAGCCGCCGCCGCGCAGGGGGCAGAACCGGAGCCTGCTTCATTGGAAAAAAGGCCTCGCTTGACGCCATTCATGACCACGGCTCCAAAGCCGCCAGCGGCCGCCTGCCGCAGGCCAAATGCCTCCGAGAAAATGCGGGCAAGCACGCCGGGCAGCTGCGGCAGATTGGTGAAAACAACATAGAGCGTCATGAGGAAATAGCAGCCCGCCATGATGGGAACAATCACATCCAGGCTCTTGACCGTTGCATCTTTCCGCAGGACGATGACTGCCGCCAGCGCGGTAAGCGCAAAGGTCGTCACCAGCGGCGGAATGGAAAACGCATTGGAAAACGCCTCGCTCACCGAGTTGCTGATAACCTGGCTAATGCCGCACCAGCAGAT
Organism: Faecalibacterium sp. OF04-11AC; assembly: GCF_003460645.1. Lineage (NCBI taxonomy): Bacteria > Bacillati > Bacillota > Clostridia > Eubacteriales > Oscillospiraceae > Faecalibacterium > Faecalibacterium sp. OF04-11AC. Next base: position 5,423 of record NZ_QTVP01000012.1, read on the forward strand.
GAGTCCGGACGCCGCAAACAACGATGCCACAACAGATTTTTTGAGCAGCTTCCCCCGCTTGCGCTCTGCCAGCTTGTGCAGATAAAATGCCGGGCCGCCGCGCCAGCCGCCATAAAGCGGATCAGGCTCCTTATATTTCTGCGCCAGCGTGGACTCCACAAAGGAAGTGGACGCCCCCAGCAGCGCCGTGACCCACATCCAGAACACGGCCCCTGCACCACCCACGGAAACCGCCGCCACCACGCCAACGAGGTTGCCCATACCCACCCGGGTAGCGGTGGAGACCACCAGCGTCTGGAGCGACGAAAGGCCGCCCTGCTTCCCCTGCTTTTTCTCGCAGACAGCGTCCAGCATATCCCGGAACAGCCGCATCGGAAGCAGCCGGGTACGTAGTGTGAAATAGATGCCCGCCGTAAACAGCAGGATAACCATAAGGGAGAGGTTGAGCGTCACCCCGCCCAGCGGCAGAGTGAGCAGATCTCCCCACAAAAAATTGTAAACGCTCTCAATCAGAGTAACCAGCACCAAATTTTCCTCCTTTGGTTGTGTTATATCGAAACACAGCGATTTTATTATAATATATCTCTTCAGGTTTGTAAATTGATTTCCGTGAAGTTCAGGACACGAAAGTGTTTCATCTGCAAAACAGCGCCGCTGCATTTCTCAGGAAATTCTCCCAGAGCCGCAGCGGCGCTGTTTTTCTTATTTCCATCTCAGTCCACGATGTTTCCATCGGCGTGCTCGGCCAGCCATTTGCCGGATTGGCCGCTGCCGTCGCCGCCGCTGTAGGCCTGGCTGGTCAGTTCCTTGATGAGGGCGTTTTTCTTCTGCTTATAGGTTTTTTCCGCCTCATCCGCAATGCTTTCATCCTGGCCATTTTCTCGCAGGGTCTTCCGCATGGCAGCCATGATCTGCGCAAACTCCGCGTCACACTGGTTCTGGGCGGCCGTTAGCTCCCCGCTTTGGAGAGGACCGCAGACACTTTCGTCACAAGGCTCCGCTCCTCCACCGGGTGAGACATATACTCGCTATAGGCCGACAGCATAATACTGTAAAGCCGCTTTTCACTGCGGGCCTGCAGCTGCTCGATCTGGCGGATATACTCCGCAATCTGCTGGTCACAGAGTTCCTCTGCAGTGGGGGCACTGCTGGCCGCTGTACTGGACGGGGCACTGGCGGCTTCGGACACGGCATGGGATCCCGCCGCACTGGATGGCACGGAAGACGCGGCGGCTTCCGAGGCCGAGGAAACCTCCAGGGCGGTGCTCTCCGCCGAGGCACTTTCTTCCGAGGCTGCAGCCGCCTCGGACTCCGGCATCTCTTCCGGCACTGCCTCACTGGAAGCGCTGTTTTCCGCGTCGATCTCTTCCAGCTCTTCTTTTAACTTGCTGACAGCGACCGCTTCTTCCCCGATGGCTTCCGGCAAGCCAGACGCTGCTTCCAGATCTTGCTCCGCAGAGGCCGCCTGAGTCTTATCCCCGGCCAGCACCAGCAGCTCATGATACGTCAGGCTGGGGCCGGATTCCTTTGCGCCCACAGCCACCAGACCCGCGGCCACCACAATTCCCATGGCCAACGCTACCACAGCCTTTCCGGCCCGTTTGTTTCGCATCCGCTCCGCCCACTTTCTTTCCGGGTATTTTAACCGTAAAATTTAAAGTTTTGTGAATTTTCTTGTTCAAGAATATCTTAATTTTACCATGCACCCGGCAAAAAAACAAGAAACAAACCGTGAAATATGACAAAACGGTAAAAAGAAAAAGCCCGGCGAAGCTCTTGACCTGCAAAACCACATAGCCCCGCCGGGCAGCACCCCGTTCCCACACACGGTGCCGCCCGCCGCAAGCCACACAGCGGTCAAGTTCTCTATGTACAGCAATCCCCAGACTGCCGCCAAGAGCCCCGTCAGACTTTTGTAAAGCAAAGGCCAGAGGTCCTGCACACACGCATCGCAGGGCCTTATGCATCAGCAGACGCCCCGGAAAAATCCGGCCGCAATCAAAGCGCCATTCCCGCTCAGGTCGCCTTTACTGCTTTTATCATAGCAGATTTGTGCCGCCATTGCACGAGAGTTGTCATATTCTGCATCTCAGGATGTCATATTCCGTTGGTCGGGAACGCACAGGTAAAGCGGAACCAGTTGTCCCGGCAGCTGAGGGTGTACTCGGCGTTGTGCGCCTCCAGCACCGCACAGACATTGGCCAGCCCCATGCCGTGGCCAGGTTCACGCTTGGTGGAGCGGGGCAGCTGCCCCTCCGGGATCTCCACATTCTGTCTGACCCGGTTGCGCACCGAGATCACCAACTCTCCCTCCGTCTTTTTCATCCGGACATGCACCTCGGGCGGGGCCGCCTGTGCCGCCGCCTCAATGGCATTGTTGAGCAGGTTGGACACCACGATGACCAGATGCGTCCGATCCAGCGGGATGTCTTTCAGGTCTGAGAGGTCAAAGTACATCATGACCCTTTCCGGGCTGCTTCCTCGTACTTTTTGCTGAGCAGAGCGTCCAGCAGGGGGTTGTGGGTATTGAGGATGGCACTGTTCATCTGGATGGTCTTGCTGATGGAGGTCAGGTAGCCGCGGGCCCCGGCCACGTCGTTCTGCTGGAGCATCAGGCTCAGTGCTTCGAGATGGTTGGCAAACTCATGGGTCAGGCGGCGCTGGGTGGTGTAGGATTCCATCAGGGCTTCCGCCCGCTCCTGCTCCAATGTGGCACGGTACTGAGAATCCTTTTTCTGCACCACCTGCTCGTTGAGCATCTGGACAAAGAGCAGGTGTACCACACCGCCACCGTGAGCCCCACCGTAAACAGCACGCTGAACTGGGTGGCGTCGAACCGGCCGCCCGAGACCATCAGCAGCATGTTGAGCACCACGACCACCCCCGGGAAGAACATGGCAACCACCAGCTGCAGCGGTTCCAGCGCCTGCTTCTGGCCCCAGTGCTTTGCCATCTGAGCCGTGATGCCACCCACGATGAGCATAGCCGCTGCCATGAGCAGAACGCCCAGCGGCTGCCGGATCACCTGCGCAGGCGGAACCGCTTCTATATAGGTATAGAGATATATGACTGTATTTTCCGTCAGCAGGCAGACCACGCCGTTGGCCATGCAGGACATCAGCTTCTGGCGGATGGTCCCGCCAAAAAACGCCGATGTCACCAGCAGGTACAGCACGTTGAACGCAATGGAAGCGGCATTGAAAAAGCCGAAATCGATCCAGAGCGAAATTACCAGCATCCCGCACATTGCCAGCGCCGTACAGGCAAAGGGATGTTTCCACTTGCCTTTGCCCAGCATCTCCCAGTGGATGAGGCAAACACGCCCCACTGCACGATGCAGACCAGGTGCATCAGCAGCTTCATCTTCAACTCATAGTTCATCGCCAAACTGCCCTTTCCACTCCAGATAAGCGCCCCGGATGGCTGCATAGCCGTTCCGGCTGACGCCCAGTTCCACGCCGTTCTGGAGCATCACTTTATAATTGCTGATCTGCCGGATATACCGCATGTTGACCACAAAGCTGCGCCCGACCCGCAAAAAACCGTCTTCCTGCAGGGAGGCGGGCAGGTCCGTCAGTTTGCCGTAGTAGGAGCAGAGCGGCTTGTGGAGCGTCTCACCATAGACATTGATCTTGCGCAGGTCGCTCTCCAGATAATAGATCTGATCCAGCGGTACCTCTGTCTCGCGCCGCCCCTGCCGGATGGGCAGCGTCCGGCACTCCCGGCTGTGCTCGGCAAGCACGGCATCCAGACAGCTGGGCAGCATCCGCTCCATATCCCGCTTGAGGAGATACCGGAACGCACGGACCGTGTAGCCCTCAGGAGCAAACTCCAGATAGGCTGAAATGTACACCAGCACCAGCTCCGGGTTCTGCTGCTTGAGCCGCCGCCCCAGTGCAATGCCGGTCATGGTCTCCAGGTCCACGTCCAGCAGGGCCAGCTGGTACTGGGCCAGGTCTGACCGGGCCAGCACCTCCTCGCCCCGGGTGCAGACGGTGCACTGCACCGGGATGCCCCGCTGTTCCAGGTGCTGCCGGGCAAGCTGTTCCACCTGCCGGGCCACCGCGGGCTCGTCATCACAGATCAGAATATACATGGTCATTTTCCTCCTGTGGAAGCAAAAAGAGGCAGTCCTCCGGGAAGGAGGGCCGCCTCTTAGGGGTCAGTGGTCATTTACAGCGGCCCCGGCTGCCGGGTTACGCCAGGAATTTATCGTACAGGCCAAATGCAAAGATGAACAGCACGATGACCGGCAAACCGTAGGTCAGGTAGCCACGCATCCAGTCGTGCACTTTGAGGCCATCGCCGGTGTTGACCTCTTTTTTGTAGTTCTCCCAGCCCCAGCCATAGCGGGAGGTGCAGAACAGCAGGTAGACCAGCGAACCCAGCGGCAGGAACAGGTTGCTGACGAGGAAATCCTCCAGATCCAGCACGGCGCCGCCGAAGATGGCAAAGCCATCCCAGGCCCAGAGGTTGTAGCCCAGCACGCAGGGCAATGAGAGGGCAATGATGAGGAACAGGTTGACCCAGCTGGACTTTTTGCGGTCCCAGTGCATCAGCTCCATATCGCAGCAGATGATGTTCTCAAACACGGCCAGCACCGTGGAGAGAGCGGCAAACGCCATGAACAGGAAGAACAGGCTGCCCCACAGCCGGCCCATGGCCATGTTGGCAAAAATGTTGGGCAGGGTGATAAAAATGAGGCTGGGGCCGGAGGTCTGGTCCACACCATAAGTAAAGCAGGCCGGGAAAATGATGAGGCCGGCCGTAATGGCTACGAATGTATCCAGCACCACCACACGGACGGACTCGCCCAGCAGCGCGTGCTCTTTGCCAATGTAGCTGCCAAAGATGGCCATGGCACCCACGCCCAGGCTCAGGGTGAAGAACGCCTGGTTCATAGCACCCACCAGCGTGTTGACGACGCCCACCTCTTTCATGCGGGCAAAGTCCGGCACCAGATAGAACTTGAGGCCCTCAGCTGCCCCCGGCATGAACAGGCTGTTGACGGCCAGGATGACCATGATGGCCAGCAGAGCGATCATCATGACTTTGGTCACACGCTCCAAACCGTTCTGCAGGCCACGGGCACAGACAAAGATGCCGAACACGACCACCACGACCATCCAGAACGCCATGATGCCGGGGCTTGCCAGCATCTCGGTAAAGGCACTTGCCACTTCATCCGCGGTCAGGCCGGAGAGCTTGCCCGCGGCCGTCATGTAGAAGTAATGCATCATCCAGCCGGCCACGGTGGTGTAGAACATCATCAGCAAGTAGCAGCCAATGAGGGCAAAGTAGCCGTGGATGTGCCATTTCTGGCCCGGCTTTTCCAGTGCCTGATAGGCGCGCACCGGACTCTTGTGGCTGGCGCGGCCCACTGCAAACTCCATGCTCATGATGGGCAGGCCCAAGATGACCAGGAACAGCAGATAGAACAGCACGAACGCGCCGCCGCCGCCCTGGCCGGCCATGTAGGGGAATTTCCATACGTTTCCGATGCCGATGGCACAGCCTGCGGAAAGCAGGATAAACCCAAGTCTTGATTTGAGTTTTTCTCGTTCCATGATTTTTCTCCTCTTTCTTCCACCGCCGCACCGATTTGTGCAGCCGGATTTTTGCCCTGCGGGTGTTTCCGTACACCCAGTGCGCATAATGTTACTATTATAGCACAATCCCCGCCGGATTACCGGGTTTTTCAATCGTCTTATTCTTCATCTTTAAAGAGTGTTTCTTGCATGGAATTCAACTGTTCAAAACTGTACAGACGGTTCAGCGCCTCCACCAGCTCCTTTTTGGAGAGGCGCGGCGGCAGGCCCAGCGCGTTGAGGAGCTTTGTTTTCCGCTCCGCGCTGCCTGCCGTGCCGGAAAGGCCCCAATCGTACAGGTCGGTATAGGTGATCTGCCGTCCCTCCGGGCGGGGGGCTGCCGCATCGGCCTCCGTGCCCAGTGCTTCCCGCAGAATCTTGACCACAATGGCGTCGTCCACGCCCTCCACGCCCAGAAGCCCCTCTTTGCCGGGCTGGGGTTTCCGCTTCTCCTTGCCGTGAATGGCCGGGACATAAGCCTGCACCACATTCCGCGCCCCTACTAAATTGGTGATGTAGTTGCGGATGCGGAACCCTGCCGCGTCCGAGTCGGTGAGCAGAATGAGGCCGTTCTTCTTCGCCAGCGCCTTGAACAGCTGCTGGCGCTTTTTGTCCTTATAGATCGCAAACCCGTCCGTCAGCAGGATCATGGCGTCGGTCAAATGGGAAAGCCGGGCTGCATCGTATTTTCCCTCCACGATCAGCACCCGGCTGGTGTGTACAAAATTTGCTTCGTTCATCGGCTGCTCCCCGCCAGTGCCAGACGGCAGAGGGCCGTTTCCATCAGCACCCCGTCGTCCACAGGCTGGCTTTTCAAACTTTTATCCAGCTCCAGCAGCACCTGCATACAGGCTTCCAGCTGGGGCAGCGTGTAGTGGGCGGCTGTCTCCGCCGAGCGCTTGAGCCGGTAATCGCTCCCCCTGTACCCGAAATCCTTGAAGACCGTGCTGTAGTTTTTCCGCCGGACCGCCCCCAGCTTGACCCGGTACAGGTCCACATAGCTGCCGATCATGGCCGCTGTAATGGCAATGGGCTCCTGCTGCAGGCGGAGCAGTGTCTGCATTTTTTTGCAGGCACCCGTGGCGTTTTTGGCCGTGATCATCCGGATCATCTCAAACACGTCTGCTTCCAGGCTGACAGTGCCCATCTCGGCCACCATGGCCGTGGTAACGGTCTTGTAGCCGGAAACGGCGCAGAGCTTGTCCACCTCATTTTCCAGCAGAAATGGGTCCTCGCCGCAGCGCTCCAGCAAAGCACCGGCCGCGCCCTCGGGCAGGTTTGTTCCCTGCTCCTTGGCCCGCTCGATCATCATGATTTTCAGCTCATAGGGCTTGGGTTTGGCCAGCTCCTCGGTAAAGCCCAGCTTTTTGCACTGGTTGATGAGCTTTTGCGCCCGCTTGCCCAGCTTGAGCTTATTGCGTTCCAGGTCAAACACGGTGCCCAGCACCACCACGGCGTTTTCCAAACTGCCCAGCGTCTCGCAGAGCTCGTCCAGGTCTTTGTCGCTGTAAGCGCTTGGGTCGATCTCCGGCAGGACGACCACGCGCCGGGTGCCAAAAAACGAGATGGTACCCGCCGCCATGATGAGCTGCTCAATGCCCGGGGTCGCTCCGTCCAGCACGGTGGTCTCTTCGTCCTCCCCTGCTGCCAGCAGCTGGGACGCAGCCGCCACCGCCCGCCGCACCAGATACCGCTCGCTGGAATAAAAATAGTAGACCGCACAGCCCTGCTCTGCCAGCTGCCGGAGTTTTGTTTCGGTTGCCAAAAGGCTGGCCTCCTTTTTGTTTTGTCAAGTGCTATTTTATCATATTCCGCCCGCTTTGAAAAGCGCTCACGAAAGCCGCTCCCCGCCGCCGGGGCGGAGCGCCAGGCAGGAGGCGGTCTCTGTTTCCGCGTTTTCCTCCATCCAGCGGTATGCACTGCTCAGTGTCAGGCAGTCTGTGTACTGCACCGCGTCCGGGCGGGCCGGGCTTGCCAGCAGCCAGTCAACCCGGACAGGCTTTGCCAACGGGACGCTCCCGCTCAGGGCAGCAAACTGCCGCCCCGCCGCCGTGATACGGACGATACAGCCATTCTGTACTCGCAGCACTTCCAGCTCTGCCGGGCTGCTGTGGGCACGGCGGGTAGTATAGCGGGGCATCTCGTCTGCTGCCATCCGCTCTCTGGCTTCCAGCGTGCAGGGCGTCCGCGGGTTCATCCGCAGGTCTACCAGCATTTCCACTTCCCGCGCGCCCCGCCGGGTGAGCAGCGTTTCCACCGCCTGCTGGGTACTGCTGCCGCCCCGGAAGAGCACCACGGCGCTCTCTCCCCGCGTGATGACCACGGCCGGAGCGTTCCGGCTCCCGGCCAGCTCCACCCGGACGATCTCCCGGTTCAGGACGTTCCCCAAACCAATGGCCAGCGCCGCCGTCAGCACCAGACAGGGCAGTGCCACCCGCGGCCGGACACGCCAGTGGTACGCCAGCCACCCCAGCCCCAACAGCAGCAGGCAGATGAGGGCGGCGCAGGCAGTGTCAAAATAGATCTGTGCCCCGGGCCAGCCGGATACCCAGAGGGCCCATCGGTTCAAACACCCTGCCAGCGTGGCCGCGCACAGGGAGCACACCCGGTGCAGCGGGGCCAGCGCGGGCCAGCAGCCAAACAGAGCCGTGACAAGGCCCAATTGTAAAATGGGCTCCACCAGCCAGAGCACGGCCACACTGGACACCAGCGCATACAAGCTGGCACTCAACCCCCGGAGCACCAGCACCGGGAAAGTGGCCGCGCTGGCGCAGGCAGAAACGCAGAGCGTCTCCCACACACTGTTCCGCAGCAGCGGGAAGCGGCGGCTTTTCCGGGCCAGTTCCGCCCCGGCCAATGTGCCCAGCACCGCCGCAAAAGAAAGCTCAAAGCCGATGTCACAGACGGCGTAGCTGTTGCCCAGCGTCATCCAGACGCCTGCCACGCCCAGCGATGTGAGGGCATCCGGCGGGCCGTAAACCCAGACGCCCAGCGCACTGACCCATACCGCCGTGGCCGCCCGCAGGACCGAGGGCGTCAGCCCGGTGACACCGGCCAGCAGCAGGGCCATGGCAGCGCTGAACAACGCCTGCCGCCTCCGGCTGGCATAACCGCGCTCCCGCTTTTTCTTTTCCGGCAGGTATTTTGCAAACACGCTGCCGCAGAGGATGGACACATGCATTCCGCTGACCACCAGCACATGGGAAAGACCTGCCGCCCGGTAGGCACTGCGAAGGTCTTTGGACAGATGAGTGCGGTCACCCAGCACCATGGCCGCCAGCACCCCCGCCGGGCCCTGTGCCATCCCCTTGCGCAGAGCCGCGCTCAGCCGCCTTTGGAGCCGCGCCGTTTTGGCCCGGAAGCTCTCACTCGGGCCAGGTGCTTCATTCCTGAGAGATATTCCCCCGCTCAGGGCAATGCCGTCCGCATAGGAAGAAAGCTGCTGTGTCCGGGCTGGTACTTCCAGCGCGAAGCGGGCCTGCACCCGCTCCCCGGCCGTGCACTTTGGCATACAGACACACTCCACCCGAAATACGGTCTTCTCACCGCCTGTCGGCTCCACCCGCAGCACCGCATGGACGACGCCCGGGTAATAGGAGGCCGACACCTCTTCCACCTCGGCGGTCAGGGTCACTTCCCGATCAGCGTAAGCGGTGTGGACACGGTCCAGCTTTTGCCGGGTATGAGCCGTGAGCAGCAGCCCCGCCAGAGCCCCCAGCAGCAGGCAGACGCCATAGCCCCGGCTGTTTTTGCCAAAGAGCAACCAGAGCAGTGCGGGCACAAAAAATGCCGCAAACGGCAGCAAAAGCCCCGTTTGCGGCAAAAACGCGCACACCAACTCTACCCCCAGCGTACCAACGCAGAAGACGCAGAGCGGCCGACGCATATTCGATCAGTGGAGGAACAGAGGCAGCGGCTCAAGGTAGATGATATCCTTGCGCTCCGCTGCATTGCCCTCAGCCAGGACAGCCGCCTGGCCCACGATGGTGCACTGGGTCTGCTCTGCCAGAGCATCCAGTGCCTTGAGGGAGCCACCCGTGGAGATGACGTCGTCCACGACCAGGACCCGCTTGCCGTTCATCTCGTCCAGCTCCTTGCGGTCGATAACCAGCTTCTGCTTGCCCTCGGTGGTGATGGATTTGTCTTCCACGACCACCGGGTCTTTCATATAGAGCTTGATGCCCTTGCGCGCGCAGACGTAGGGCTTGCCGCTCTGTCGGCTCATCTCATGAGCCAGAGGAATGCCCTTGGCCTCCGCGGTGAGCAGGATATCAAAATCCGGGCACTTCTTCAGCAGCTCGGTGGCAGCAGCCACGGTCAGCTCGGCGTCACCCAGCATGATGAACGCCGCAATGTCCATGTGGTCGTTCACCTTGCAGATGGTCAGCTCACGGGTCAGGCCCGCAACATGCAGGGTATAAGTCTCAGCCATAACAATTCCCTCTCTTTCAATTTCAGACGGGCAGTTTCTCGCCGCCCAGCACATGGAAGTGCAGGTGTTTCACGGTCTGGCCCGCGTCCTCGCCCACGTTGGAGATGACACGGTAGCCATTGTCGAGGCCCTGCTCCTTGGCGAGCTTGGCGATGACGGCAAACACATGGCCCAGCAGCGCGCCATCGGCCTCCGTCAGTGCAGCAGCAGAAGAGATGTGCTTTTTCGGGATGACCAGAAAATGCACTTTCGCCTGCGGGGCGATGTCATAAAAGGCAACCACCTGATCGTCCTCGTAGAGCTTCTTCGAGGGGATCTCGCCCGCCGCGATCTTACAAAACAGACAATCTTCCATGGGAATTGCTCCTTTCGGTTTTATTTAAAATCAACCCAGCTGTTTTTCCACGATGCCCTTGACAGCAGCCAGTGCCTCGTCGATCTTGGTCTCGTCTTTCAGGCCGGCCATAGCAAAGTCCGGCTTGCCGCCGCCCTTGCCGCCTGCGATGGCAGCCAGCTCTTTCACCAGCACACCCGCCTTCAGGCCCTTTTCCTGTGCCAGCTTGTTGACGGTGACAGCCATGGTGATCTTGTCCTCGGCCTTGCCTACCAGCACAGCCACCACGGGGTTCACCGCCTTGTCACGGATGCTGTCGCACATGCCGCGCAGGGTGTCGCCGGTGGTGCCGGTGAAGTAAGCGGAAGCGATCTTCACGCCATCCACTTCCTCCGCATTATCAAACAGGCTGGTCACCTTGGAGGCAGCAACCTTTGCTTTGATCTCTTCCAGCTCCTTGGTCATCGCCTTGTTCTCAGCCATCACAGCCTCGGCACGAACAGGCAGAGAGGTAACGTTGTTGGCTTTCAGGGTGTTCGCCACGGTGTGCAGCATAGCCTCCTGCAGGTTTGCACGGAACAGCAGGTTCTTGCCGGTGACAGCCTCAATGCGGCGGATGCCAGCGGCCACAGAGCTCTCGCTCACGATCTTGAAGCAGCCGATCTGGGCGGTGTTCTTGACATGGGTACCGCCGCAGAACTCGGTGGACCAGCCCTCGATATCAACCACGCGGACCACCTTGCCGTACTTCTCGCCGAACAGAGCCATTGCACCCAGCTTCTTGGCCTCTTCAATGGGCATCTCCTTGACGGTGACGTTCATAGCCTCAAAGATCTTGTCGTTGACGATCTTCTCCACACGGGCCAGCTCCTCAGGAGTGACCGCACTGAAGTGGGTGAAGTCGAAGTGGGTGATCTTGGCGTCCTGATAGGAGCCAGCCTGATGGACATGGTCGCCCAGCACCTCACGCAGAGCAGCCTGCAGCAGGTGGGTAGCGGTATGGTTGCGGGCAATGGCCATGCGGTACTCTTTGTCCACGCGGGCGGTCAGATGGTCGCCCACCTTGACGATGCCGCTCTCCAGCACGCAGGTGTGGACGTAGTAGCCCTTGGGGGTCTTCTTGACATCCAGCACGCGCAGGGAGCACTCTGCACCGGTGATGACGCCGTGGTCAGCAGCCTGGCCGCCCATCTCAGCGTAGAACGGGGTCTTATCCAGAACGACCAGAACGTCTTCCTTGGCCTGCTCATCGGTAGCGATGGCGTCGGTCAGGGTCTCCTCGTCGCTCAGGGCAACCACGACAGCGTCGCCGCACAGGGTGTCGTAGCCGGTGAAGACGGTGGGCTCGGCGGTGAGGCCGCCGAACAGGTCCTCGCTCCAGCCGGAGATATTCTTCTTGAGGCGCTCGGCGCGGGCACGCTCTTTCTGCTTCTGCATCTCGGCGTGGAAGCCGTCCTCGTCGATGTCGATGCCCTGCTCGGCAGCGATCTCCTTGGTCAGGTCGATGGGGAAGCCGAACGTATCATTCAGCTTGAAGACGTCCAGGCCCTTGAGCAGATGCTGGTGTGCTTTCTCCAGGCCGTCGATCATGTTGTTCAGGATGTTCATGCCGGCGTCGATGGTACGGGCAAAGTTTGCCTCCTCGGTGCCGATGACTTTCTTGATATAAGCCTCATGCTCCCGCAGCTCGGGGTAAGCGGACTCGCTGGACTGGATGACGGTCTCCACCAGCTCCACCAGGAACGGGCGGCGGATGCCCAGCATCCGGCCATGGCGGGCAGCACGGCGGAGCAGACGGCGCAGCACATAGCCGCGGCCCTCATTGGAGGGCAGGATGCCGTCCGACACCATAAAGGTGCAGCTGCGGATGTGGTCGGTGATGACGCGGATGGAGATGTCGTCCTTGTCATTTGCACCGTAGGTCTTGCCGGCAATGCGCTCCACATGGTGCAGCACGCTCTGCACGGTATCCACCTCAAACAGGTTGCCCACGCCCTGCATCACGCAGGCCAGGCGCTCCAGGCCCATGCCGGTATCAATGTTGGGGCGTGCCAGACGCTCGTAGTGGCCCTTGCCGTCGGCGTCAAACTGGCTGAACACCAGGTTCCAGATCTCCATATAGCGGTCGCAGTCGCAGCCCACGCCGCAGGTCGGCTTGCCACAGCCGTACTCGGGGCCGCGGTCAAAGTAGATCTCGGAGCAGGGGCCGCACGGGCCGGAGCCGTGCTCCCAGAAGTTGTCTTCCTTGCCCAGACGGACCATGTGATCGGGTGCGATGCCCACTTTCTTGGTCCAGATATCGTAAGCCTCATCGTCCTCCTCGTAGACGGAGATGTGGAGCTTATCTTTCGGAATGGCCATCCACTCGTCGCTGGTCAGGAACTCCCATGCCCAGGGAATGACTTCCTCTTTGAAATAATCCTGGAACGAGAAGTTGCCCAGCATCTCAAAGAACGTGCCGTGGCGGGCAGTGATGCCAACGCGCTCGATATCCGGGGTACGGATGCACTTCTGGCAGGTGGTCACGCGGTGACGGGGCGGCTCCTCCTGAGCGAGGAACCATTTTTTCATGGGGGCCATGCCGCTGTTGATCAGCAGCAGGCTGGGGTCGTTCTTCGGGACGAGCGGGAAGCTGTCCAGGCGCAGGTGGCCCTTGCCCTCAAAGAAGCTCAGGTACTTTTCACGCAGTTCATTCAAACCGGTCCATTGCATAGCTGTTTTCTCTCCTCAATTGTCCTTGGCGCTTTTGCACGTCAGTTTATGGGTATGCTGTTATGGCAGAGGGGCGGGCGGAGCCAAAAACAAAAACAGCCCCATCCCATCAAAAGGGACGAGGCTGCTGGTAAATCAAGCTCCGTGGTACCACCCAAATTGCAAGAGATATGATAAAACGTGTCCCCTGCCGCTTTCGGCGCGTTAACGCTGCGCAGCGTCCGGTTTCTTTCGCCGGAAGCTCCGGGGTGGCGTGAAACGCATCCTGCCGGAGCGCCTTGCAGCCTGCGGGCGCTCTCTCTGGCGGCGGGTGGTACATTTCTGACCCCATCATTGCCATCTGTCATAATTCTGCTGCCGCAAAAGGACACAGCGCCTCTTGCGTACAGTTAAATTATAGCATGTGCAAAGCGTTTGTCAACCGATTTGGACAAAATTTACGGGACCCAGATGCGGCGCACCTCCAGCACCTTGCCGCCCTGCACCACTAGCGTGGTATTATAGGTGGTCCAGTTATCGGGGTCTGCATTGATCGCTGCTGCCACCGCATCCGCGCCCGTAGTCTCCACGGCTTCGGCCTGCGGGTCGGCAGAACTGTCCTTCAGCACTACATCCTCTGCCAGCGGCATCGTCTTTTCTCCCATCTCATAGTAGACAGGATAATCGTCAAAGGTCATCGTCCGGTAGGCATCATCTTCCAGCTTCAGGTCAAGACCGTACTGCTCCTCCATGCCGCCATTGATGGTGACAAGATGGTACTGATCGTTTTTCTCGATACTCTCCACTGCAACGGTCACAAACTGGTTCCATGCAGCCCCCTCTTCGTGGAGGGTGATCTGATCCCCAACGGCAAGTTTTTCAACATCTTCTTTTTTATAAAGGTCATAGCTGAAGATTTTTGCAGTCAGGTTGCCGCCCTGCACACCGGAGGTGATCTCCGCCGGAATAAAGGTGACCGTGTCCTCCCTGTCAAGGTCATCCAGTGTCCATGTCAGCAGATTGATCGGCTCTGTAACGCTTTCTTCTGCCACATGGGACGAGGCCGGCACTGCACTGGATGCGGGGGTGCTGGCGGGGGTGCCGGAGCTGCCGCAGGCCGTCAATGCGATGCCCGCAGCCAGAACAGCCAGAATCTTATATTTCAGGTTCATAAAAACACCTTCTTTCTTGACGCGGTAGATTTATTCCGCTACAATAAAAACGAATCAAGAACCCATTCTATTGCAACTGATTTTAAGATAGAGAGGAAAATTTCCGTGAAGATTTTAAAAGTGAAATGTCTTGCCCCCACCCGGCTGGACAATTATTTGATGGAGCAGTTCCCGGCGCTGAACCCGGGCCGCCTGAACAAGGCCCTGCGCGAAAACAAGATCAAACTCAACGGCAAAAAGCAGCCCCTCTCCACCCGCGTCATGGCGGGCGATGAGATCAAGCTCTTCATTCTGGACGAAGTGCTGGACGCCGACAAGCGGGTGGAAGGTCCCGCCTGGAAGAACGCCCGCGGCCCCGCGCAGGTGGTGTATGACTGCCCGCAGATCCTCATCGTCAACAAACCCGCCGGCCTTGCCGTGGATGGCCCGGAGGACGACACCCTGCTCAACCGTGCCCTGCTCTATCTCAACCAGCAGGGGGAATACAAGGAGAACAGCCTCTACACCCCGGCCCTCTGCCACCGGTTGGACACCGGCACCAGCGGTCTGGTCATCATCGCCAAAACGCCCGAGGCTGAGGAGCTCTTCCTGGCTGCCATCAAAAACCGCGATGTGCAGAAGACTTACCTCTGTGTCACCTTTGGCCGCCCCACCCCGCCGGACGCCACGCTGGGCGGCTACCTGCTCAAGGACGCTGACCGCGGCATCGTCAAGATCGTGGAGGACAAGCAGCCCGGTGCCAAGGAGGTGGAAACGCAGTATGAGACCATCGCCGTCTCTGGCCGTCTGGCCCTGCTCAAGGTCAAGCTCATCACCGGCCGCACCCACCAGATCCGCGCCCACATGGCCAGCATCGGCTGCCCCATCCTGGGCGACAGCAAGTACGGCAACAACAGCGCCAACCGGGAGCTGAAGCTGAAGTATCAGGCTCTCTGTGCCTGGGAGCTCACCATGCCCCGCTTCACCCAGCCGGATTTCGAGTTTCTCAGCGGCAAAACGTTCCACGCCCCGAAGCCCTGGTATTACCAGCAGGTGCTGGACGGAACTTTGAAGTAAAATCATCTCCAGCAGCTGCCGTTCTCCGCTACGCCCCCTCTTGTGAAAATTCAACGCCGGGCAGACCGCAGTCTGCCCGGCGTTGTTCTATAAATAATATCTTTTCCGCTGAACATGGTCAGAGCGAAGCGGAGACCATTAAAATCGTCCTCACCGCAGATGCTCAGACCCGCACCATATCCCGGGTGATCTCACTCAGGCTGTGTGCCCCGCACATCTGCATGGTGTCGGCAAGCTCACCTGCGATCTTATCAATGTAGCACTTGACGCCCTCTTCGCCGCCGCCATAGACCGCCGTGACGAACGGACGGGCGATGAGCACCGCGTCGGCACCCAGGGCCAGTGCCTTGAAAACATCCACGCCGGAGCGGATGCCGCCGTCCACCAGGATCTTCACGCCGCTGCCCTTAAGAGCCTCCGCGATCTCCGGCAGGACTTCTGCAGTCGCGGGGCACTGGTCCAGCACACGGCCGCCGTGGTTGGAGACGACAATGGCGGCCGCTCCTGCTTCCTTGGCCTTGAGGGCCCCCTTGACGGTCATAATGCCCTTGACGATGAACGGCTTGCCCGCCAGCGCCACGATCTCTTTCAGCTCCGCCACGCTCTTGCTGCCGGCCGGAGGGGTCATGTTCTTGAGGAACGGCAGACCGGCCGCGTCCACATCCATGGCCACGGCAAAGCAGCCGCTCTCTTTGGCCTGCTCCATCTTGGCCTTGATGGTGTCGATGTTCCAGGGCTTGATGGTGGGCACGCCGCAGCCGTTCGCCGCTCCGATGGCCTTGGTGGCCATGGTCATCACGTCGGGGTTGGTGCCGTCACCCGTAAAGGCGGTGATGCCGTTCTCCGCGCAGGCGCGCACCAGCACATCGTTATAGGTCATGTCGGTGTAGGCGTCCGAGTAGTGGAGGCTGACCGCACCCACCGGGCCTGCAAAGAACGGGTATTGGAAGCTCTGCCCAAACAGCTCCACATGGGTGTCCGGGGTGCCGTTCTCGCACAGGGTGTCCATGTTCACCCGGATGTCCGCCCACTTATTATAATTGCGGATGGCTGTGTCGCCCACGCCCTTGGCACCCGGGCCGGGGACCTGGTTTTTGCAGGCCACGCCATTGCACACCGGGCAGGCCTTGCAGTATTTGCCGATACACTGCCGCGCGTTGTTTAAAACATCAGAATAATTCATTGTATTTTCCTCCCTGTTCGTTCCTGACCCTGCGTTTTTACCAGGGTCCGCACTCTCTCTGCTCTCATCATAGTCTTTCTTTTTCCCCGCGTCAAGAGGTTTTGCAGGCGTTCGGGAGTTCCGTTCAAAAGTCATACTACGCACCATCGTCCTTTTTGAAAAAATACAAATTTTTTTGAAAAATTGCTTGACAAAATCCCTTGTTTCAGGTATTATAGTGGAGCGCTGAGGGCCACGGCCCGAAAGCAAAACAGAAGATGTGGAAAGATGGCTGAGTTGGTCTAAGGCGCACGACTGGAAATCGTGTAACGTGTCAAAAGCGTTCTGGGGTTCGAATCCCCATCTTTCCGCCAAAACGCCCGGAACTGAAAAGTTCCGGGTTTTTGCTTTATGTGAAAGTTTGAGAGGATGATAAAATGTCCATTACGATCGCCATGCCCCGGATGAGCGCCGACCCGGAGCTGACCACCGCACAATCCAAATATGTGGAAAGTCTGGCCCGGGCGGGTGCTTCTGTCCGCTGGGTGGAGCTGGCTGACCCGGACAAGGCCGTGGCCGTGGCGCTGGAATGTGCCGGCCTGCTGCTGCCCGGCGGCGGCGACATTGAGCCCAGCCTCTTCGGGCAGGAGCGCATCCCGGCCTGCGGGGAGCCCAATCCCCTGCGGGATGCCGCTGAGCCCAAGCTGCTCCATGCATTCCTTGCGGCGGGCAAGCCCATCCTCGGCATCTGCCGGGGCATCCAGGTGCTGAACGCGTTCCTCGGCGGGGAGCTGTATCAGGACATCAAGCCCCTGGAGCATGTGCCTCACAACGATCACTGGGCTAAAATCCACACCGTGACCGTCCGCCGGGGCACCCTGCTGGCGGAGATCTTAAAGCAGGGCACCGTTCTGGTCAACAGCCAGCACCATCAGGCAGCCAGCCGGGTGGCTCCGGGGCTGGAAATTGCCGCCCTCAGCGAGGACGGTTTCATAGAGGCGCTGGAAAAGCCGGACGCAAAGTTTTGCCTCGGGGTCCAGTGGCACCCGGAGTGGCTCAGCGAGGCCGACCCCCGCCAGCAGGCCCTGTTTGACGCTTTTGTCAAAGCCTGCCATTAAGAGGTTTTTTATGAAAATTGCGATTCTGGGCCTCAGCGGCAGCGGAAAATCCACCCTTGCCAAACAGCTGGGCAGTTTTTATCACGCTCCGGTCCTGCATCTGGACGCTGTGCACTTTCTGCCCGGCTGGGTGGAGCGCGTTCCGGGAGAGGAGGAGCAGCTGGTCACCTCGTTTCTTGACACCCACAGCAGCTGGGTCATGGACGGAAACTACACCAAAACCTGTTATGCTCGGCGGCTGGAAGAGGCGGACCAGATCATCGTCCTTGCATTCAACCGCTTTCTTTGCCTCTGGCGGGTCATCCGGCGGTGGTGGGCCAACCGGGGTGCCGTGCGGGATTCCTCCGCGCCCGGCTGTATGGAAAAGATCGACGCTGAATTCGTCTGGTGGGTCTTATATCAGGGCCGCACACCTGCCCGGATTGCCGGATACCGGCAAATTGCCCGGCAATACCCCGAAAAATTTATTTTGATCCAAAATCCCCGGCAGCTTGCACGATTTTTAAGTTCTGGTTCGTATTCTCAATAAAAGGAGGCGTTCTCTATGGCATCTTCCCGCAAAAAGCGTTCCCGTGCCGTTGTCACTCTCCTGCTCTGCCTTGCGGCAGTCTGCATCGTGGCGGCTCTTGTCCTTTACAGCCTTGCAAACCGCAAGCTGAAAGCCCTGCAGCAGGGCGCGGATCTCGAGTTCACTTACGCTGTCACCTCCCAGGGCGGCACCACCCACCCGGCCCTTTACTCCATTCTGGACCAGGCCGGGGCCACAGAGGGCCGGATGACCGGCCTCTACTCCCCCGGCCAGCTGCAGCTTTATCTTTACTCCCGCGATGCCGCCACCACTGAGACCAGCGGCGACAACTTTTTCACCGATGTCTATATTGATGCAGACCAGACTCTGTTCAATGCCGGGAAGCTTTACCGGACCCTGCGGGATTCCGTCGTTTCCAGCTACCCGCTGGTAGGGACGTTCTTCCCCGAGTGGTCGCTGCCCAATTACGTCTCGCAGGCGCAGCTGGCCCAGATGCTGGGCGTCCCGGATTCTCAGGTGGCCATGCAGGACATGTCCGGCTACACCCTGAAACTGGACCCCAAGTGGATCGTCCACCCGGACTACGATCCCCAGGGCTTTACTTATTTTCAGTTCCCGTCGGAGGGCGTTGGCTCCCCCACGCTGGTGCTGGGCCTGCCCCTCAAGTCTCTTCTTTTTGACGACAGCATCCCGGTGGACATCCATCTGGAGATCCCCGCCCATGATGTCTCTGTGACCCTCACGGGCTCTGTGGCCCCTGTTGTCAACAACCTCTCGGCCCCCACGGATCTCATTCAGGACAGCGACATTGCCTCGTTCGTCCAGCTGCGGCAGACGTTGGAACAGATCGCGCAGCTCGTCCAGAGCACTCTCAACGCCATCCAATAAACACACACGCCAAAACGGCAGGTTCCCCTCTAAATGGGGGCACCTGCCGTTTTTCTTCGTTCCTCTCTTTTTATCAGGTCACGCGCTTCTCAGCGGTCCAGAATTTTGCCGTCCACCGAGAATGTGACCACCTGCCAGGGGATCATTTTGCCGCTGTTCTGCAGGGCCGTGACCACAGCCCGCTCCAGCCCGCCGCAGCAGGGCACTTCCATCCGCAGAACGGTCACGCTCTTGATGTCGTTCTGGCGCAGGATCTGGGTCAGCTTTTCGCTGTAATCCACATCGTCCAGCTTGGGGCAGCCGATCAGCGTCACTTTGCCCCGCATGAACTCCTGATGGACATTGGCATAGGCATACGCCGTGCAGTCTGCCGCCACCAGAAGCTTGGCCCCTGCAAAGTAGGGGGCGTTCACAGGCACCAGCTTGATCTGGCAGGGCCACTGGGCCAGCTGTGAGGGCTGACATCCCGGAGCAGCCGCGGCAGGAGCCGCTGCCTCCTCCCGGTGGAACTGGTGCATCCGGCTGCCCGGGCAGCCGTGAAATGCCGAGGCTGCGGGCTGGGCAGGAGCTGCCTGTGCAGCCGCTGCTTTTTTCTGCTTGTTTTCCAGCACAGCCTGCTCATCGTAAGCAGCGGCCTCCCGCTCGGTGAATGTAATGGCACCGGTGGGGCAGCCGGGCAGGCAGTCGCCAAAGCCGTCGCAGTAATCGTCCCGCAGCAGCTTGGCTTTGCCGTTGACAAGGCCGATGGCTCCCTCGTGGCAGGCGGTGACACAGGCACCACAGCCATTGCATTTTTCTTCGTTTATGTGAATGATTTTCCGGATCATGATAGACCCTCCTTTTGAAAGTTAACATCAGTATACCACATCTGTCAACCCCCCGGCCGTTGCCATGGCAACAGTTTTGACCTTATTCCGTTCTTTTTTCCGGCACCAGTGTCGTTACCAACCGGACCATGAGAGGCGTCAGCGGCAGCCAGATCAGGGTACAGAGGGCATTGAACAACGTGTGTGCGTTGGCGATCTGCCGCGCGATAATTTCCAACTCTTCTCCCTCCGGCGGCAGAAGCTCCACCAGCCGCACGAACCACGGCAGGGCCAGCAGGCAGACCAGTGACCCCGAGAGGTTAAAGCAGCAATGGGCGGCCGCCGCCCGTTTGGCGTCCCGGGTGCCGCCCGCCGCCGCTAAAATCGCCGTAATGGTCGTGCCGACGTTATCCCCCAGCAATACCGGAACGGCCCCGGCCAGCCCCAGCAGGCTGTGCACCCCGTCCGGCCCGGCCTGCTGTGCCACGCCCTGCAGCACGCCGATGGTAGCCGAGCTGCTGTGCCACGCCCTGCAGCACGCCGATGGTAGCCGAGCTGCTCTGCACCACCAGCGTCATCCCCAGCCCCAGCAGCAGACCCCAGAGCGGCTTTTCCCGCACCTGCGCCATCCAGGCCTCAAACTCCGGGCGGAGGGCCAGCGGCTCCACCACGCTCTGGATCTGCTCCATCCCCGCAAAGAGCAGCCCGAATGAAAACACCGCCGTCCCCATCTGCCGCCCCCGCTTTGTCCGGGCCACTGCACAGAGAAAAAAGCCCCCGAACAGCACCAGCCCCAGCATTTCCTCCACCCGGAATGCCAGCAGCTGGGCCGTGACCGTGGTGCCGATGTTGGCCCCAAAGATGACTGCCACCGCCTGGGGCAGCTCCAGCAGCCCGGCGCTGACAAACCCAATGACCATGACCGTGGTGGCCGAGCTGCTTTGCACCACTGCCGTGACCACCATCCCGGCCAGCGCCCCGGTCAGCGGGGTGCGGGTCAGGGCTGCCAATGCCCGCCGCAGCCGCTCCCCCGCTGCCTGCTGCAGTGCCTCGCTCATCCGGTCCATTCCAAACAGAAACAGCGCCAGCCCGCCAAACAGTGGTAAAATCTCTGTCCTTTCCGTGATCCTCCCTCCCTTTTGGGTTCTGCTGCCATTGTATGGCCCGGGCGCATAAAAAGAACCGGGAGCGCTTCTCCATCCGGAAAAGTCCTCTCGGTTCTTTGTCTTTCCTGCATTATTTTGCAAACAGGCCCATACTGACAGCCCGGACCAGCAGGCCCAGCACCACCGCCGCCACCAGCACCACGGCCATTTTGCGGCTGTAGTGCACCCGGCGCTGCTTTTTGCGGCCGCTGCCGCGGCTGCGGGAGCCATTGCCCCGGCCCGCACTCCGCCCGCTGTTTGTGCGGCGGGCATTTCCGCTGCGGGAACTTCCGCTGCCGCGGCTCTGGCTGCGGGGCTTTGTGCCATTCCGGTTTCGCGTGCTGGCACGGGGCTCTTCTTCCTCTGCCTTGGCCGAGGCCAGCGGCTTTTTGGCCCCGCAGCGGCTGAGGAAATCCTCCGCCATCCGGTAATACTGCTCCAGCTCACTGGTCTTGAACGCCGTGCCCGCATAGCCCTCTTCCAGGCTCTCGATGGCCTCATTGAAGAGGATGGCCGCCTGGGTGCCATCGGTGCGGTCCGCCGCGTGGGCGGCTTCGTTGCGGGCCGTGCGCACCGCGTTGCAGGCCCGGCGGGCCGCCGAGGGGTGCGGCGTATTGCCCAGCAGGTCCAGAGGCTTGGCCGCGTCTTTTTCCGGGTCCAGCAGCACCCGCATACACAGGGTGGTATCCAGCTGCTGCCAGCTGGTCTTTCCGCTCAGGTCCGGCATTCGGTCGTAGTAATCCGGGCTTTCTTTCTGGCGCTGGGCCAGGTGCTTGAGCAGGGCATCCAGGCTGTGGGCCCCGGGCTTCTGCTCCCAGTGCCAGCGCAGCAGCTTGCGGCTGATCTCATCGCAGGCCGTCTTGATCTCAAACGCCGCTTGTAACGTCTCGTCTACCATATTGCCACTTCCTCGATTTGAAATAAAACCTCTCAGGCCGCGCTTTGGCGCGTCCAGCTATCCTCTCTCTGTCGCTGGCGCGACATCTCCCTCCGGCCGGAGGGAGTCTGTCCTGGCAGGGGAGCCAAATAGCAGTTGCAACAAAAAGCGGAGGAAACGCTCACCGCCTCCTCCGCTGCTGTTTTACAGGATAAACTGATAATACACAAAGCCCCACAGCGCAATGCCTGCGCAGATGATAGCCGTGATGGGCGGAACCCAGCGGATAAGGGTCTCAGCGATGCTGTCACGGGAGTCCGCTTCCTCCTCGTAGTCGTCCTCATCCACGGGCTGCGGCTCCGGAGCGCGCTGCGGTGCCGGGGCAGCGTCCCGCACGGCGGCAGGCATCACACGGGTGCCCTCGTCGTCCGGCCGGGCCGCGCGGGCAGCAGGCTGGTAGTTCCGTGCATCCAGGATGCGGGTCTGCTGCTCCAGGATGCGGGTCTGCTCTCCGGCTTCCACCGGCTCCAGCGGCGGCGCAAAGGAGGCCGCCTGCTCCACATGGGGGCGGGCAGGCATGACCCGGGTCGCCTCTTCCTGGGCCGCGCTGCTCATGATGCGGGTAGGCTCTTCCTGCGCGGCAGGTTGAACGGGCCGCACCGGTGCTTCCGGCTGGGCAGCGGGCACGGGGTCCGGCTGCTCCGGCTGGAGCAGGGTGTTCAGGGCGTTCTGCAGCAGGATGCGGTCACAGCCGCACTCGGTGCAGTATACGGTATCCTCTTCTTTCGGATGGAACGCGCCACAGGCGCAGTACCAGCCGTTTTCAAATACCTGGGGCATATACTTCAGGCCCTGACGGTTCATCCGGGCCTCCAGTGCTTTCTGCAGCTCGGGGCTCAGGCGGCGGGGGGCCGGCAGGCGCACCCGCTTGATGGCGTCCAGATGGACCACCCGCTTGCCGTTGTAGACGTTCTTGAGGGAAACATCCACACTGGTGATGGCTTTCTGGGTCACAAACACGGCATCGTCCATGCCAAAGCTCTCGCCGGGCTTCACGGCAATGTCACGATACTCAAACTCGTCCTCGCAGAGGATGATGCCGTCCACGCCCTTGCACTTGAAATGAATCTCCAGGGCTGTCAGCGTCACCTTGGAAATATTCTTAAAGGTCAGGCAGACCGCGTGCTCGCCGCTGATCTCGCCCTTGAGCAGCTCCACGCAGACAAACTGCACCGGGCTGCCCGGGGTGTAGTAATTGGCGCGTGTCCGTGCGACCGGTTCAAAATTTTCCTCCACAACACTCTCCCCTTTCCGGTTTATTCTTCGGGTTTCTGGGCCGGGGCCTCCTCTGCCGGAGTCTCCACGGGCCGGGTCTGTTCCGCCATCTCGGCGGGCTCTGCCGGTTCGGCGGGCTCTGCCTGTTCTACCGTGGTCTGAGCCGGCTGGGCAGGCTCTTCCGCCTTGGGTTCCTCGCCGTCACGGGGAGCCAGGGTGCCGCCCGCCATCACGGTGTTGAACTCCTGCTCGTTGAGCTTTTCGCGCTCCATCAGGGCCTTGGCCAGCGCGTGCAGCTGGTCGATGTGCTCCGTCAGGGTGCGGCGGCAGGTCTCGTAGGCCTCGTCGATGATGTCCCGCATCTCGCTGTCGATCTCGGCAGCGGTGGTCTCACTGTAGCCCTTGCCCTGTGCAAAGTCGCGGCCCAGGAACGTCTCTTCCTGAGAGGTACCGTACACCACCGGGCCCAGCCGCTCGGAGAAGCCGTACTTGGTGATCATCTGGCGGGCAATGTTGGTGGCCTGCTGCAGGTCATTGGAAGCACCCGTGGAGATGTCCTCCAAAATCAGCTGCTCGGCCACACGGCCGCCCAGGCTGGAAACGATGTCTTCAAACATCTCGCCCTTGGTCACATAGCTGCGGTCTTTCTCGGGCAGATACATGGTGTAGCCGCCAGCCTGGCCGCGCGGGATAATGGTGATCTCATGCACACGGGGGTGGTGCTTGCAGTAGAAGCCCGCCACCGCGTGGCCTGCCTCGTGGTAGGCCGTGAGCTTTTTCTCTTCGGGGGTCACGACGCGGCTCTTCTTCTCCGGGCCGGCCATCACTTTCATGGATGCTTCCTCGATGTCCTCCATCGTGATGGCCTTGCGGCTGCGGCGGGCAGCCAGCAGGGCAGCCTCGTTGACGAGGTTTTCCAGGTCAGCGCCCGCAAAGCCCGCGGTGCGCTGCGCGATGACTTTCAGGGACACATCCGGAGCCAGTGGCTTATTCTTGGTGTGGACTTTCAGGATCTCCTCACGGCCCTTGACATCGGGCAGGCCCACATAGACCTGACGGTCAAAGCGGCCGGGGCGGAGCAGTGCCTTATCCAAGATATCGGCGCGGTTGGTGGCGGCCATGACGATGACGCCATCGTTGGCCTCAAAGCCATCCATCTCCACCAGCAGCTGGTTCAGGGTCTGCTCGCGCTCGTCGTGGCCGCCGCCGAGGCCAGCACCACGCTGACGGCCTACCGCATCGATCTCATCAATAAAGATGATGCAGGGCATGGTCTTCTTGGCCTTGTCAAACAGGTCGCGCACACGGGAAGCACCGACACCGACGTACATCTCCACAAAATCCGAGCCGGAGATGGAGTAGAACGGCACACCGGCCTCACCAGCACAGGCGCGGGCCAGCAGGGTCTTACCGGTACCCGGAGGGCCCACCAGCAGCACGCCATGGGGGATGCGGGCACCCAGTGAGTTGAATTTATCCGGCTCTTGAGGAATTCGACCACCTCTTTGAGCTCTTCTTTCTCCTCGTCTTCGCCCGCCACATCGGCAAAGGTAGCGGTCTTTTTGTTTTCCCGCTCGTCCTTGACCTTGGCTTTGCCCACATTCATGATGCCGCCGCCGGCACCGCCGCCGCGCATCATGGAGAAGAGCAGGAAACCTGTGCAGCCCAGCATCCCCAGATAGAACAAAATCTCCATCCAGGGAATGGTCTCCTTGAGGGAGGTGTAATCGTACTCCATGGGAGCCGTGGGGTTGGCCGCGTCATAAGAATCAATATAACTCTGCACGTTCTCAATGAAAACGTAGGCATAGGGCAGCTTGTAGCGGACCGTCACGGTACCGTCCGAGTTCTTCTCCGCGGCCGTGGAATCCGCCGACGAAGACGACAGCATCCCGGACAACAGGCCGCCGGTGGAATCTGCCGTGGAGGCAGCTGTAGCCTGCGGCAGGTCGAGGTCGCCCTCTTTCAGCGTCAGGGTAATGACGCTGGTGTTGCGGTCCAGGGTGAATTTGGTGACCTGATTGTGCTCAAAGTAGTGCACCACCGTCGAGTAGCTCATGGTAGAGCCGCCGGACATACCAGTGCCGCTGGTGAACACCGACCAGATCATCAGCACCGCTGCCAATGCCAGCGCAAAGATCAGCGGGTTAATACGAGGTCTTTTTGGTTGCAAGAATGATCAACTCCAGTTCTGGTAATGTTTTTATTTCTCGTAAACGCAGGGTTTGAGGATGCCGATATACGGCAGGTTGCGGTATTTTTCGTCGTAATCCAGGCCATAGCCCACCACGAACTCATCCGGCACCTGGAAACCCTCGTAATCCGGCTTGATGTCCGCCTTGCGGCGGCTGGGTTTGTCCAGGATGGTGCAGATCTTCACGGAATTGGGGTGGCGCATCTTGAGCATGGGCACCAGGTTGGAGAGGGTGATGCCCGTGTCCAGAATGTCCTCCACGATCAGCACGTCCTTGCCGGACAGGTCGCCGTCCAGGTCTTTGATGATCTTGACCAGGCCGCTGCTGCTGGTGTTGCTGCCGCCGTAGCTGGACACGACCATGAAATCAATGCTGCAGGGGATGCTCACCGCCCGCATCAGGTCGGCCATAAAGACCACGGAGCCTTTCAGGATGGAAACGAGAACAAGGTTTTTGCCTCATAGTCCCTGCTGATCTGTGCGCCCAGCTCCCGCACCTTGGCCTTGAGCTCTTCTTCGGAGACCAGAACGTTCTTGATATCGTCATGCATACTCATGATTCTACTTCCTCCATTGTTTGCAGTTCCAATTGCAAAACCAGCGTGCTGCCCGTATCCGGGGCAAGGCCAGCGGCAAAGCCTGTGCCGTGGACCCAAAGCACCTCGCTGCCTGCTGCCAGAAGCGGCAGGCCAGCCCGCTGCCGGGGCGGGATCCCCGCCTCGTTCATCCATTTGCGCAGCTCCTTGCCCACGCCCCGGCCTGCCGGGTGGAAACGGTCTCCCGGCTGACGGCAGCGCAGAACAAGAGCAGGATACAACGTAGTTATTTTAGCATAATCCGCTTGATTTTTTAAGTCTTTTTTATGAACACCCTGTATTTTTTCTTCAAATGGGGCCGGAACCACCCGGATTTTCAGCTTTTGGCCTCCGGACAGGGGATATTCGGCCCCATCCGTGGGGAAAAACGGCTCATAAAATCCGGTGTTCTCCGGGCAGGCATCCGGCGTTTTTTCCCGCCAGAATGCCTCTTCCCCAGCGCGGAACCGGATCTCTCCGGTCAGCTGCACCGCCCCGCTGCCGCGCCGCACCAGCGCTGCCAGCAGGCGGATGTATTTTTCCTCGGCGTCCCGCACCGGGGCCGTCAGGCTGTGGAGGGCGGTTTCCAGGATGAGCGGGTCGGCCTTTTGCAATGGCTCCAGCGCCCAGACGCCCTCCCCGGCCTCCCGCGCGTACCGCGCCCCGGCGGGGAGCTTTGGGGGCAGCCGCTGCCCGGCCTCTTCCAGCAGTGTCGCCGCCTGCCGGGCAAAATAGGCGTCTGCCCGGGCGGCTTTCTCGCAAAAGCGGGCCAGATTTTCCTCCGCCGCCTCGTTGACCGAGCCAAGAGCCGGGAGGGCGGCGTGGCGCAGGCGGTTGCGGGCGTAGTCGTCCCCCGTGTTCGTCTCGTCCGTCACCCAGCGCTGCCCGCGGGCCATGCAGACAGCCTCCGTCTCTGCCCGGGTCAGGCCCAGCAGAGGGCGGCAGTAGCCGGGGCGTTTGGGGCGGATGCCCCCTGCCCCGTGCAGCCCGGTGCCCCGGGCCAGCCGGAACAGCAGCGTCTCTGCCTGGTCACTTGCAGTATGGGCCGTCGCAATGCAGTCTATCCCCTCCTGCCGCAGCTGTTCAAAACAGGCGTAGCGGAGGCGGCGGGCCCAGTCCTCCCCGGCATGGGGCGGCACCGTAAAGCCAACCTCCGCCGGGCGGAAGACCCGCAGCGGCAGGCCCAGCTCCGCGCAGGCCTCCCGCACAAAAGCTTCGTCCCGGTCAGCCGTCTCCCCCCGCAGGCCGTGGTTGACATGGCAGACACTCAGCACAAAGCCGGACTCTGCCTGTAAGGCCAGCAGCAGGTGCAGCAGGGCCATGCTGTCGGCCCCGCCGGACACCGCCGCGGCCAAGTGCAGCGGCTTTCCGGCTGCCAACGGTGTCAGCAGCGCCTCAGCCTCGCAAAACGCGCGGACACGCTGCAAAATGCCGGAAAAATCGTCGTGTTTCATCAGCGTTTGAAGTCCACATCCATAAAGCGGGTGTGGGCACCATCCCAGCCCAGCGGCACGGTACTGGTCTCACCGTGGCGGTTTTTGGCCACGATGCACTCGGCCGTGTCGGCGTCCACCTCGGCACCGTCCGGGTTCTGGCTGGCGTAATAGGAATCACGGTAGAGGAACAGCACGCAGTCGGCGTCCTGCTCGATGGAACCGGAATCACGCAGGTCGGACAGCTGGGGGCGGTGGGAGGAGTTGTTGCCCTGCTTTTCCACCGCACGGGACAGCTGGCTCAGCGCAATGATAGGCACATTCATCTCTTTGGCCATGATCTTGAGGTTTCGGGTGATGGAGCTGATCTCCTGTACACGGTTCTCGGTGCGCTGGCCCGTGGTCATCAGCTGCAGATAGTCAATGACGATGAGGCCCACATTGGGGCGGCTGGGGTCCTGGTTCACCCGGCGGATCTTGGCTTTCATCTCGGTGATGGTGATGCCCGAGGTGTCATCCATATAAATGGGCGCGTCATGGAGCTTCTCGGTGGCAAGGGCCAGGTACTCCCAGTCCTCCGCCCGGAGGGCGCCGGTGCGGAACGCCTGGCTGTCGATGCCGGCCTCCGCCGAGAGGATGCGGTTGGTCAGCTGCTCCTTGGTCATTTCGAGGCTGAAGATGGCCACCGGTACTTTCTGCTGCATGGCTACACGGGTGGCAATGTTCAGCGCAAAACTGGTCTTGCCCATACCGGGGCGGGCAGCCAGAATAATAAGGTCGCCGCGGCCGAGGCCGGTGAGCACGGTGTCCAGCAGGCGGAAGCCTGTAGGGATGCCCTTGTACTTATCGGCATCCGGGCCGCTGATCTTCTGCAGATTGGTCAGCGTTTCCACCATGCTGGAAGAAAGGGGCGTCAGGGCGCTGGAATCCCGCCCGGAGCGGATCTCATAAATGCGCTGCTCGGCGTTTTCCAGCAGCAGGTCCGCATCCGGCTCGTCGCCCGCATCCTGCAAGATATCTTTCGCCACACCCATGAGCTGGCGGACCAGATATTTTTCCTGCACGATCTGGGCGTAGGCTTTCACGTTGGAGATGCTGGGCACCGTCTCGGCCAGACCGGTCAGGTAGACTTTCGCCTCGTCCACGCTGGGAAACACGCCGTCTGAGATGACCGCGTCCAGCAGGGTGACGAAATCAATGGTCTGGTCGCTGGTAAACAGCCGCAGCATTTCCGAATAAATTTGGGCGTTCTGCCGGGTGTAGAACATTTCCGGCCGGATGATCTCAACCAGGTCGGTCAGTGTCTCCGGCTTGAGCAGCACCGCGCCCAGCACGCTCTGCTCGGCCTGCATGTTGTAGGGCAGATTGATGCCCACGCTTTCCAGATTCAGTTCATTGGAGTAATGTCGTTCGTTCGGCATGATCGTTTCCTCTGGGTCTCATACTACAAAAAGCGCCCCCTGCCGTGAGGGGGCGCAGACAGGCTTTTTCAGATCAGGCCTGCTCCACTTCCACTTGAATTTTGAACGAAGCCACCACACCGACATGCAGGCGGACTTTGGCGTTGAAAACGCCCGCGTCCTTGATGTCCTTGGTTTCCAGCTCGATCTTCTTTTTATCAATGGCGGTGCCGGCCAGTTCGGAGAGGGCTGCCGCCACTTCTTTGCCGGTGACCTTACCGTGCAGGCGGCCGGAAGCGCCGCCCTTGGCCTTGATCGTCACGGTCTTGCCGTTGATCTTCGCAGCCACTGCCTGAGCAGCGGCCACGTTCTCTGCCTCATGGAAGTCCGCAGCCTCTTCCTTGCCGCGGGCAATATTCACCGCGCTGGCATCGGCCACAGCCGCCAGCTTGCGCGGGAACAGAAAGTTGCGGGCGTAGCCGTCGGAGACCTCATGGATCTCGTCCTTTTTGCCAATGCCCTTGACGTCCTGCTTCAGAATCACTTTCATGATGTTATCCCTCACTTCTCACCGGAGAACCGGTGCAGTTTTGTAACTCTAGTATACCGCAATTGCAATTATTCGGCAAGCTCTTTCTCCGCGACGCTCAGGGCCACCTCAATGACCTTGTCCATATCGTAGTATTTGTA
Source organism: Faecalibacterium sp. OF04-11AC (assembly GCF_003460645.1). Lineage (NCBI taxonomy): Bacteria > Bacillati > Bacillota > Clostridia > Eubacteriales > Oscillospiraceae > Faecalibacterium > Faecalibacterium sp. OF04-11AC. The sequence goes on from NZ_QTVP01000012.1 coordinate 34,788, forward strand.
CTCGCCCAGGCGGCCGCCGAAGATGACCCCCGGCTCCGCATCGGCCAGCTGCTTGTAGGCAGCATACAAAGCGCCGTTCTTCTCATCATTGACGGGGTAGTACGGCTCGTCGCCCTTTTTCCACTCAGCACTGTACTCCCGGCTGATAACGGTCTTGGGCTGGGTGCCAAACTCAAAGTGCTTGTGCTCAATGATGCGGGTGTAGGGGGTCTCGGCGTCGGTGTAGTTCACCACGGCGTTGCCTGATAGTTGTCGGTGTCCAGCACCTCCGTCTCAAAGCGGACGCTGCGGTACTGCAAAGCACCCAGCTTGTAATCAAAGTAGGCGTCCACCGGGCCCGTGTAGACGATCTTCTCCGCCAGCTTGTCCAGCTCCGCTTTCCGGGCCAGATAATCCACGCCCAGCTCAATCTCCACGCCGTCCAGCATCTTCTCCACCATGGCCGTGTAGCCGCCGTTGGGGATCCCCTGATACAGAGCGTTAAAATAGTTGTCATCGTAGGTAAAACGGACGGGCAGCCGCTTGATGATGAACGCGGGCAGCTCGGTGCAGGGGCGGCCCCACTGTTTACCAGTGTAGCCCTTGATGAGCTTCTCGTAGATGTCGGTGCCCACCAGACTGATGGCCTGTTCCTCGAGGTTCTTCGGCTCGGTGATGCCTGCCTCGGCCCGCTGCTGCTCGATCTTTGCTTTTGCCTCGGCGGGAGTCACCACGCCCCACATCTTATTGAACGTGTTCATGTTGAACGGCAGGTTGTAGATCTCGCCGTGGTAGTTGGCCACCGGGCTGTTGGTATAGCGGTTGAACTCTGCAAACTGGTTCACATACTGCCACACAGCCTTGTTATTGGTGTGGAAAATATGGGCACCGTAGCGGTGGACATGGATGCCCTCCACGCTCTCGGTGTAGATGTTGCCCGCAATGTGGTCCCGCTTATCAATGACGAGGCAGCGCTTGCCTGCCTTTTTGGCCTCATGGGCAAACACCGCGCCGTACAGGCCCGCGCCCACGATGAGATAATCATACTGCTTCATGGCTTGTTATCCTTTTTCTTTGGTTCCGCGTCCGCCTCGGAAGAAGTCTTCTTCTGGGATTCGCGGTATTGGTCGATGGCGGTCTGGATGCGTGCCCGGGCCGCCTCCGGGGTGATATGCTTGAGCTGTGCCGCCGCCATGGTCTGGTGGCCGCCGCCGCCCAGAGACTCCATGATGACCTGCACGTTGACCGCGCCCAGGCTCCGGGCCGAGATGTTCACGCCCGTGCCCACCTGCACCGCCACAAAGCTGGCCTCCACGTTCTGGATGGTCAGCAGGTCGTTGGCGGCCTGCGCAATGGCTACCCGGGCCTCCGGGGGTACTTCCCCGCTCACCGAGACGGCACAGTTTTTGTACATCTGGGCCGCCTCCACAAGGTCGGCCTTGGCGTTGTACTCCACCATGGTCACATCAAACAGCTGGCGCACCCGCTCGGTCTCCGCGCCGTAGCGGCGGAGGGCGGCCGCGGCCTCAAAGGTCCGCACGCCGGTGTGGAGGGTAAAGTCTCTCGTATCCAGCATGATGCCGGCCAGCAGGCCCTCAGCTTCCACCCGGTTGGGCTTGTCATCCCGCTCGCCCACATACTGCAAAAGCTCCGTGACCAGCTCACTGGCAGAGGAGGAGTAGGGCTCGTGGCAGACAAGGGCCGGGTTCTCAATAAAGCCCACGCCCTTGCGGTGGTGGTCGATGACGGCCACCTTGCCGCATTTTTCGAGAATTTCTTTGCTCTCTACCAGATTGACCTGGTATGTATCCACCACGATGCACAGCGTCCGCTTGGAGATGATGGGCAGTGCACCTTTGGGGTCGATGAAATCGTCCTCCTGCCCGGCGGCAACGAGAGCATTGATCAGGCTGGACGCCAGCGTGGCATCCCGGCGGACCGCGATAACGGCCGGCACATCACAAATTTTGCAGATGCGGAGCACACCCTCGGCAGAACCGATGGCGTCCAGGTCACTCATCCGGTGGCCCATGATGACCACATGGTCAGCCTCCTTGATGAGCTTGACCAGCTGGTCGGCCACAATGCGGCTGCGCACCTTACTGCGCTTTTCCACGCCATGGCTGACGCCGCCGTAGAACGTAAAGCCGTCCGGCGTCATCTCAGCGGCCTGGTCGCCGCCGCGGCCCTGGGCCATATCCAGTGCCTGCACAGCCATGTCCTGGGCCTCCCGCAGGTCTTGGCCCCGCGGCCGATGCCGATGGAGAGGGACAGGTTCACACTGGGGTCAAGGGCGCGGATCTTATCCAGCACGTCGTAGCCCCGCTTGGCAAACTGCTCCAGCTGGCGCTCCTCCACCACCGCGATGTAGCGGCCGCTGGCCACTCGGCGCAAAAAGCCCGTGCCCCGGCCGATCATCTCTTCCAGCACCCGGTTGATGCCCTCCAGCAGGCGGGCGCGCTCGCTGTCCAGCATGTCGCTGAACACATCGTCGTAGCCATCCACCAGAAAGACGAGGTAACCCGGGCGGCTGGCTTTATACTCCGCCTCCACCCGGCGCAGGGCGGTCTCCTCATTGAAGACCACCAGCGTCATCGTTTCAGCATCGCCGGGCACGGTGGAGCTGTGGGCAGACCACACGCCATCGGCCAGGGTCAGCTGCTGGCCCTCCTGGGTGCGGGCCTGCTGCAGGTCCAGCCCGGGGATGACTTTCTGCACCCGGCTCACCAGCAGGTCCTGCCCGCCCAGCATCCGCTGGCGGAACTGGTCATTGTACCAGAGCACGGTTTCCCCCGAGAGGAGGACCACCGGCTGGGAGAGGGGTTCCAGGCTGAATTTTGTTTTCGATTTTGTAAAGTCGCCGCCACAGACCCAGCGTGCCAGCTGGCTGCGGAGGCGGTAGCGGAACAGGCCCATGCCAATGCACCAGGCCGCTGCCAGCACCACCAGTACCGGCCAGATGGCTGGGCGCTGCACCAGCAATACCAGCATCAGCAGGACACACAGAATCGCCAGACAGGCGGTGAGCATCTCCAAAGTCCATCTTGGTTTTTGTTTCATCAGATCATATGCCTCCTGGCGGGCCTGCTCCTGCACAGCAGGGCCCGGTCGATCAGACCTCCATCAAAATGGGGAGGATCATGGGGCTGCGCTTGGTACGGCGATAGATATAGCTGCTCAGCGCCTCGCGCACACGGGTCTTGACGCTGTTCCAATCCCGCACATGCTCTTCCACGCAGCGGTCCAGCGCCGATTCCACAATGCTCTGGGCACCGTCCATCAGGCTCTCGTTCTCCCGCACATAGACAAAGCCGCGGCTGACGAGGTCGGGGCCAGCCAGTACCTGGCCCGTCTTGCTGTCCACAGTGGCCACGATGATGACGAGGCCGTCCTCGGAGAGGTGCTTGCGGTCCCGCAGGACCACATTGCCCACGTCACCCACGCCCAGTCCGTCCACCATGACGGCACCGGCGGTGACAGGCTCGCCCAGCTTGATCTCATCCCGGCTGAGGATGACGTTGGAGCCATTCTCCGCGATCAGGATGTTGCTGGTGGGGATGCCCAGGCTGGCGGCGGTCATGGCGTGCTTTTTGAGCTGCTTGTACTCGCCGTGCACGGGCAGGAAATACTTGGGTTTGGTCAGGGTGAGCATCAGCTTCTGCTCCTCCTGGCAGGCGTGGCCGGAAACGTGGACATCGTACATGCCCTCGTAGATGACCTCCGCGCCCAGCAGCAGCAGGCCGTTGACGATCTTGGTCACGCTCTTCTCGTTGCCGGGGATGGGCTTGGCCGAGATGATGATGAAATCGCCGGGGCCCACCCGCACCTGACGGTGGCTGCAGGAGGCCATGCGGGAGAGGGCGCTCAGGGGCTCGCCCTGGCTGCCCGTGGTCACCAGCACCACCTGCTCCGGCGGGTACTGGTTGAGCTCATCCACGCTGATGAGAGTCCCCTCCGGGATGTGCATATAGCCCAGCTCCTGGGCCATGGCCGTGTTGTTGACCATGCTGCGGCCGCTGAACGCCACCTTGCGGCCATCCTCCACAGCCAGATCAATGATCTGCTGCACGCGGTAAATGTTGGAGGCGAACGTCGCAATGATGATGCGCTTGTTCTGGGCGCGGGCAAACAGGCTGCGCACACCTGCCGCCACTTTCTGCTCCGTGGCCGTAAAGCCCGGGCGCTCCGCGTTGGTGGAATCGCTCAGCAGGGCCAGCACGCCTTTCTGGCCGTACTCGGAGAGCGTGGTCAGGTCGGTGGGGCCGCAGGCCAGCGGGGTGTAATCGACCTTGAAGTCGCCCGTCTGGATGATGGTGCCCGCCGGGCTGTCGATGGCAAAGGCCACCGAGTCCGGGATGGAGTGGTTGACATGGATGGGCTCCACCGTGAAGCAGCCCAGCTTGATCTTCTGCTTGGGCACGATCTCCACAAACTTGGTCTTGCCGGCCAGGCCGAACTCCTCCAGCTTGTTCTTGATGAGGCCGCAGGTCAGGCGGGTGCCGTAGATGGGCAGATCAAATTTCTGCAGCAGATACGGGATGCTGCCGATGTGGTCCTCATGGCCGTGGGTGATGAGCAGGCCCTTGATCTTCTCCTTATTCTGTACCACGAACGTGAAATCGGGGATGACCATGTCCACGCCGAACATATCACTGTCCGGGAAGACGAGGCCGCAGTCCACAATGATCATATCGCCGCAGCACTCGTACACGGTCATGTTCTTGCCCACTTCCCCCAGGCCGCCCAGCGGATAGATGTGGATGGGCACAGCGGCCTCCTTGGGCTGCTGCGGGCGGCGGGGACGCCGCGAATAATAGGGGCGGCGGGTGCGGGGGCGCTTCTCGCCGCTGTTGTCACTGGCCCGGTTCTGGGCGGGCGCGGGGTTCTGTTCTTTAACCTGTGCCATTCGTACCTCCAAAAAACAAATCGCAGAACACGGCCCACCCCCACCCGGGAGCGGCCGTCTTTTCTGCACAGGGAAGCATAAAATAAGCATCTGCTTCCGTTGGATGCATCCGTATAGAATTTATCCTGTCAGCGCCTTTTTTAAAGCCTGCTGGTGGTTCCGAAACAAGCTCTCTGCCTTTCCAGTCCATCTGTTCGATGCGACCGCGGCACTTATCCGGGAACGCCGTGAGCGCGCACTTACAGCGCGCCCCTATACGCATTTCGTTGCCATCAGTATAGTATTTCTCAGCGTTTTTGTCAATTCCAAGGTTTGGCAGGCCGGGCGGGGTCTATGCACTTTCCTCTTGACAGAACGTGTAAAATGGCTCTAAATAGAAGCAGTAAAAATTTACACACCGGGAGAAACGCATGAAACAGGTTGAAATTTACACCGACGGCGCGTGCAGCGGCAACCCCGGCCCCGGCGGCTGGGGCGCGGTGCTGCGGTATCGGTTCAATGGCAAAGTGTACGAAAAAGAGCTCAGCGGCGGCGACGCCAGCACCACCAACAACCGGATGGAGCTGACGGCCTTTATCGAGGCCCTGCGCCAGCTCAAGGAGCCGTGCGAAGTACGCCTGTGCTCCGACAGCCAGTATGTTATCAACGGGTTGGAAAAAGGCTGGGCCAAGGGCTGGAAGCGCCGGGGCTGGAAAAAATCCGATGGCTCCCCTGCCCTGAACCCGGACCTCTGGGAGCAGGCACTGGAGCAGGAAGCACGGCACAAACTCACATACGTCTGGGTCAAGGGCCACGCGGGCCACCCGGAAAACGAACGCTGCGACCAGCTGGCCGTGGCACAGAGCCAGGCACATGGCGGGAGGCAGGGACGATGAGCGACACTTTTTTGCCCGGCAGCGGGTTTGATACCTACGAGCAGCAGGACAAAGTGCTGGTAGGCCTGGGCGGCGGCACGGCAGCCAAAGTAGCCGTCCGTATTTTGCAGCAGCAGGGCTTTGCGGTAGCGGGTGCCGTCGTGAAGCTCTCTGCCGAAGAAGAGCCTCTGGTGCAGTCCGCAAAAGAGGCCGCAAAGGCCCTTGGCATCGAGTGTGCCACCCTCAACGCCGAGGCGCTGGCCGCACAGGGAGCCACCCCTGTGGACGCCCGCCTCTCTGCCCTGCTGACGGCGGCAGACAAACTGGGCATCCAGTACATCGCCACCGGGCACTTTGCCCAGGTGGAGACCGGGGCCGACGGCATCAGCCATATCTACCCGCCGGAAGACCCTGCCCAGGACGAGAGCGATGCTCTTGCCGCCCTGCCGCAGGATATCCTGGCCCGGCTCATCTTGCCGCTGGGGTCCTTCACCCCGGAGGATGTGCAGGAGATGGCCGCGGATTTTAACGTTTGACGCACACAAAAAGGCTCTGGGTCTTGCGATCCAGAGCCTCTTCTTTTTATTATTTATTAAATGATCACACGGACTGCTGCGGGTGGACGATATCACGCCAATCCAGGTCGCCGCGCTCCAGGCCGTGGATGAGCACCTCAGCGGTGGCGATGTTGGTGGCCATGGGGATGTTGTGCACATCGCACAGGCGCAGCAGGGTCATCTCATTGGGCTCGCTGGGCTTTGCATTGATGGGGTCGCGGAAGAACAGCAGCAGATCCACCTCATTGCAGGCAATGCGGGACGCGATCTGCTGGTCACCGCCCTGAACCCCTGCCAGGAAACGCTGCACCTGCAGGCCCGTGGCCTCTGCGATCATCTTGCCAGTCGTCCCGGTGGCCACCAATTTATGCTGGCTCAAAATCCGGCAGTACGCCGTACAGAACTGAACCATCAGCTCCTTTTTGGAGTCATGCGCAATCAGTGCAATCGTCATCGGTCAACCTCTCCTTTTACCTCTCCCAGCTCTATTTTCTCTCTAGGGCATCGTATTGCATATATCATAGTATCACAGTTTCCGTCATTTTACAACTGTTTTTTGGGCATTTCCGCTGGTTTTTCTGGTTTTTCCACCAAATCCGCGTTACAGCGCCTTATGCCGCCGGAGCCGCCGCGGGTTCCGGCACGGGAGCCGTCTCCCCTGCCGTGTCCGTCTCATCGGCTGCGGCGTCGCCGTCCACAGCCTCTGTCTTCGGATCGTCTACCGCCGGGTCGGCGGTCTCGGGTTCGTCCACCGTCAGGGTGCCGTTCTGCATGGCGAAGTAGGCGTCAAAAATATCCGCCACCAGCTGGCCGGTACGGGCACCGGCACCGCCGTATTCCACCACGATGCCAATGGCGATCCGCGGGTCTTCCACCGGGCCATAGGCGATCATCGTCGCGTTGGTGTAATGCTTGCGGGTGCTGCCGGCGTAGTAGCTCTCACTGCGCTGGGGACTGCCCGTTTTGCAGGCGATGGTGTAGGGATAGCTTGCCAGTGCCGGGATGGTCTGGGCCACGCCCACCATGCCCTGCTGCACCAGGTCAAAGGTATCGCCCCGGTCTTCGATGACATCCATGATCTCCGGCTGGGTCTCCTGCAGGATTTTGCCCGTGTTGGTGTCCAGGATGGACTTGACAAAGTGGGTACGGTAGCGGGTGCCCCGGTTGGCGATGGTGCCCGCATAGGTAGCCAGCTGCACCGGCGTGATGACCGTGTTGCCCTGGCCGATGGCGGCCTGCACTTCCAGCGAGGCCGTGTAGTTGGAGTCGTTTTTCGTGGTCAGGCGGCCCAGTGCCTCGCTGACCTCCACGCCCGTGCGCTGGCCCAGGCCCAGCTTATAGGCATAAGCGTCGTAGACGTCACTGGTCATCCGGCGGCCCACATCGTAGAAGAAGATGTTGCAGCTCCATTTGATGGCCGTGATGACGTCGATGTTGCCCGAGTGGCCGTGGCGGGTGCACTTGGGGTGGTAATCCTGGAAGTAGTTGTACACGCCGTTGCAGTATACCGTGGAATACCGGTTGATGACGCCGGTGTCCAGCGCGGCAACGGCCACCGAGGCTTATAGGTCGAGCCCGGGGTGTACAGGCCCTGCAGCGCCCGGTTGAACAGCGGCATCCCGGGGTCGGCGCTGTACTCGCTGTACTGGGTGGCGTAGAGGTTCTGGTCAAAGCTGGGGTAGTTGGCGGAGGCCAGCACGCTGCCGTCCTTGACATCCAGCACCACCACCGCGCCTGCATTGGCCCGGGCACCATCGGTGCCGTAGGCCCGGCTGATCATATCAATGTTTTTGCCCAGCGCCTGCTCCACCGCTTTCTGGAAATCGCTGTTGACGGTGAGCTGGACGGTGTGGCCCGGCTCCGGCACCGTGGTCATGGCCGTGCTGACGATGACGCCATCCGAGTTGCGGGTGATGGTCTCCACACCATCCTTGCCCCGCAGCTCGTCCTCATAGGCCGATTCCAGGCCCGAGATGCCGATGACATCGTTCATATTGTAGCCTTTATCCCGCAGCGGATAGGTGGTCTGGCCGTTTTCATCGGTCACTTTCCACTTTTCCGCCGTGATCTTGCCCACCCGGCCCAGCACATGGGGCAGCACCGTGCTCTGCTCATAGCTGCGGGTGGAGGTCTCCACGATCTCCACGCCAGGCAGGGAGAGGCTGTTTTCCTTGATGGTGGCCACGGTCACATCGCTGACGTTTTCGGCCATGACAAAGTTGTTGACGTTGGAGAACGCCTGCTGCTGCATCTCATAGTGGATGCCGCCCAGCACCCGCTGCCAGTGGAGGGAGTAGGCGCTGAGGTCATAGTCCTCCACCAGTTTTTCCATCACGTCATCGGCAGTGGCATACTGCTGCAGGCCCAGGCCCTCTTTCATGTTGGCAAGGCTCTTCTGGTCGCTGGTGCTGTCCTCCGCAGCCGTAAACGTATAGTGGCCGTTGGCATCCGGCTCGCTGATGAGGAGGGAGTCGTTCCAGCTCTCGCCGTTCTGCCCCAGCAGCTCCACGATCCGCTGCAGCATGGCGTCCAGATCCTCGCCGCCCATCAGCAGCTTGCTGAGCACCACATTGTAGCTGGTGGTGCTGGCCGCGATCCGTTTTCCCTCGCTGTCCACGATGTCGCCGCGGGCCGCCGTGACCGTAAAATTATAGTCCGTGGTGTTGGTGGCGCGGGCTTTGAAGCTGTCGCCGTTGACCAGCTGCAGAAAGATCAGCCGGAACACATACAGCCCCACGATGACCGCCGCAAAGGCGATGAGCAGCCGCATCCGGCGCATAACGGTCTTGTGTTCGTCCAAATTCATCTGGTTTCCTCCCGGCGGGGCAGGCTGCGGAGCCGCAGCACTCAGACCACGCCGTTGTCGATCTTGAATTCAATGCTGATCTTCCGCGCCGCCCAATAGATGGGCAGGCTGACCGGGATGCTCAGCACCGCGCTGGGGAGCACGAACCACAAGAAGCGGTTCCACGCCCCACTGTAGCCCGGCATGTAATAGAAGAACAGCCAGTCGCAGGCCAGCACCAGCACCGCGCACCCCGCCGCGATGAGCAAAAAGTTCTGGGCGGTGTCCTTGAGGTAGAGCTGCACCACGGCGGAGACGGCAAAGCTGAGGATCATCAGCTCCAGTGCCAGCATCCCCACGGTTCGGCCCGCCGTGTAGTCCCACATCAGGCCGCAGACCGCGCCGAAAATCGCCCCGGCAAACTCCCCTTCAAACACGGAGACCGCCAGTGCCAGCGGCAGCAGGTAAAGCGGCTTTGCCGCCCCCAGCTGAAACAGCCCAGGCATGGTCTGCAAAACCGTACACAGCAGCATCAGCAGCGTATAGCAGACCCATTTGAAGATCTGGCTGCTTTTGCGCTTGCGGCGTGATTCCATAGACAGGCTCCTCCTATCAGTAATTGGTAATGATAAACACATGCTTGACGGTGCGAGGGTCCGCGCCGGGCTTAATCACCGCGATGGTGGATTTGCCGCTGGCTTCCGGCACCAGCTCCTGCACCACGCCCACCAGCACATCCGGCGGGAACACGCCGCCCAAGCCGGTGGTGATGACCTGATCGTTGGCCTTGGTCAGAGTCCCGCGGGAGAGGTTGGAGAGGATGCACAGGCCCTCGGCGGCGTAATCCGCGCTGCCCGTGATGATGCCGTTGTCCCGGGTGCGGGACACCACGCCCGCCGCGTTGAAGCTGGGGTGCAAAATCGTCATGACCTTGCAGCTGGTCAGGTCTACTTCCGTCACCACGCCCAACAGATAGCCCTCGTCGCTGGTGATGGCGTCGTTGGCCTCCACCCCGTCCAGGCTGCCCTTATCCAGCGTGAAGCCGTAGAACGAATCCAGCGGGTCCCGCCCGATGACGAACGACGAGACATAGCTCATCTCCGGGTGCTGCTCCTGAATGTTGGTCAAGGCCTTGTAGGCCTCGTTTTCCGCTTTGAGCTTGTCGTAATCCACCATCTGGCCGCGCAGCTCGGCGTTTTCCGTGGTAAGCTTCTCGTTCTCTTCCAGAATGGCGTCGATGTTGGTGTACTTCTCCCACAGGGAGGAAACGCCATTGCTCACCGCCGCCGCCGCCCGCTGGAACGGGGCCACCGCCACGCTCAAAATCTCCTGCGGGGCGGCCGTCAGGCGGCCATTGGCACCGGCATAGGCCATGATGGCCGCCAGAAACACCGCGATGCCCACGAGGATCTTAAATTTCCAGGTATCGAAAAAATCTTTCAAGGGAGCTTCCTCCGATTGCAAAAAAGCGCGGACAGCCGGAGCCATCCGCGCGCTTTATCACATGTGTGCGCCGTCGGTATCCAGCACATCGTGCAGGACATCCACATGGTCGAGCACCGCGCCGGCGCCCTTGGCCACGCAGTCCAGCGGGTCTTCCGCCACATGGACGTCAATGCCCGTCTCACTCTGGATCAGCTGGTCCAGGCCGCGCAGCAGAGCGCCGCCGCCCGTCAGGGTGATGCCGTGGTCGATGATATCGGCACTCAGTTCCGGCGGGGTGCGCTCCAGCGTCTCCTTGATGGCGCTGGTGATCTTGACCAGGCACTCCAGCAGCGCTTCCCGCACATCCTCGGAGTGGACCACGATGTTCTTGGGCAGGCCGTCCACCAGATTGCGGCCCTTGATCTCCATGGTCATCTCGGGGTCCATGGGGTAGGCGGAACCGATCTCGATCTTGATCTGCTCCGCGGTACGCTCACCGATGAGCAGGTTGTACTTCCGCTTGATGAACGCGATGATGGCCTGGTCGAACATATCACCGGCCATCCGGACGCTGCGGGAAGCCACGATGCCGCCCAGCGAGATCACGGCGATCTCCGCCGTGCCGCCGCCGATGTCCACGATCATGCTGCCGGTGGGCTCGCTGATGGGCAGGCCCGCACCGATGGCGGCAGCCATAGGCTCCTCGATCACGGAGACCTGACGGGCACCGGCTTTCAGGGTCGCCTCACGCACGGCGCGGCGCTCCACCTCGGTCACGCCCGAGGGGATGCAGATGACCACGCGGGGGCGGGAGAACATGCTGTTGCCGCAGGCCTTTTTCAGGAAGTTTTCCAGCATATTGGCCGTGATGTCAAAATCCGCAATGACGCCGTCTTTCAGGGGGCGGACCGCCACGATGCTGCCGGGGGTACGGCCGATGACCGCCTTGGCCTCACCGCCCACGCAGCGCACCTCGTCGGTCTTGGTGTCCACCGCCACAACGGACGGTTCCCGCATGATAATGCCTTTTCCTTTCATGTAAACCAGGGTATTGGCAGTACCCAGGTCGATCCCTACATCTTTTGAAAACAAACTCATACTGAAGCTCTCTCCTTAAATTCTTTCCAGTTCTATTCCCAAAACGCACGGCAGACCGGGCGAGATTCCGTCCGGCTGTCCATCGCAGAATAACACGCTACTATTATAGCCGCAAGACGCTGTTTTCTCAAGCGTTTTGTCAAGTTTTTTCGGCAATTTTTCATTTTCAGTGCATCAAAATTGCTCGATGAGCCGGACAGTGCGGCTGACGGGGAGGCCCATAATGGTGTAATAATCGCCCTCGATGCGGTCCAGCCAGAGGGCTGCCCGGCCCTGAATGGCGTAGGCTCCGGCCTTATCGTAGGGCTCTTTTGTGGCCGTGTACCGCTCAATTTCTTCCTCGGAGATGGGGAAGAACGTCACGCGGCAGCTGTCCACAAAGCTCTTGGTCCGTACGCCGTCCGAGACGCAGACGCCCGTGTGGACCTGGTGGGTGGCACCGGACAGTGCCCGGAGCATCCGTTTGGCGTCCTCCACACTGTGGGGCTTGCCGAAGACTTCCCCGTTCACATCCACCACGGTATCGCACCCCAGTACCAGATCCCCCGGGTGTCGGGCAGACACGGCCAGACACTTGCCCCGGGCCAGCTTTTCCACCAGCCGGGCAGGGGTATCGGCCGTGACGGCGCTCTCGTCAAAATCGCTGACATGGATTTCAAAATCCGTCGTGTACAGGCTCAAAAGCTCTTTCCGGCGGGGGCTGCCGGAAGCTAAAATCAGTTTTTTCATTCTATCGTTCACTTCCCCGTCGAGCCAAAGCCGCCCTCGCCGCGGGTGGTATCGCCCAGCTCCTGCACCGGAGCAAAGGCGGCGGTGTACACCGGCGCGATACAGAGCTGCGCCACCCGCTCGCCGGGCTGGATCGTATAGGGCTCCTTGCCCAGGTTGACCATGGGCACTTTCAGCTCGCCCCGATAATCGCTGTCAATGACGCCAACGCCGTTGGCCATGCACAGGCCATGCTTGATGGACAGGCCGCTGCGGGCATAGACCAGCGCCACCGTATGGGCACCGGGCAGCTCAATGGCAAGGCCGGTGGGCACCAGTGCCCGCTCCATGGGGGCCAGTGTCAGGGGCTCGTCCAGCACGGCACACAGGTCGGCAGCAGCAGAGCCGGGGGTTGCATAAGCGGGCACCTTCGCCCGGGGGTCCAATACTTTATAGTTTACAGTGATGGGTTCCATAGTATACCTCAGTTTGTTCCTTTAAAATAGAGTCCGCGGGTGAAATCGCCCTCGAAAGGTGCATGGACACGGATATTGTCCAGAATGGCAGCAGCCTCTTCCCTGCTTTCCAGCGTGAAGTAGGCCACGCCGTAGTCCACCGTCAGGGCACCGGGCTTGTCGCCCATATAGATGGGCACCGGGTTGTAGATGGTACGCACGCCCATGCCGCACCGCACCGGGAACTTTTTCGCCTTGCGGTCGGTCAGGACGCCCGTCTGATCGCAGTGGGCGCAGTCGTGGATGTTCTGCAGCGGGCAGGCGCGGGTGACCATCAGCGGCATGTGGCCGTAGACCAGCACGCCCGTGGGCACCGGCTTGCCTGCATGGGTGGGGGCAATGGTGCTGATGTCGCTGTCTTTCGTCTCGGGCAGGATGAGCACCGAGCCAAGGCCGTTGTCCGCGTAGAACTGCGCCGCCACCTGATTGGTGACGTTCAGGCCAAAGCCGCCGGACATGGGCAGGCCCCGGCAGAGCCGCAGGTGGGCGATGTTGCTCACCTCATAGCCCGCAAAGCCTGCATCCTGGGTGGCCGCGACGCGGCGGGCGGTATCCTCTTCCAGCTTGCCGAACATGACCCGGGGCAGCTCCAGGAGCGTCTTGCCCCGCCACTCGCGGGGGACACGGTCGGCCTGCGCGATGGGCAGGATCAGATATTCCACGCCGGAAAGAGCCTGTTCCGGCACCTGATCCCACCGCTCGAACCGGGCACGGAGGGTCCGTTGGGGCGGCAGGGTGCGCTGGGGCAGCGGCTCCAGCTCCACATCCTGCACCGGCCAGGGGCGCAGCACCTCCCGCTTTTTGAGCAGGGCGTCCAGCGCCTCCCGGCGCAGCTCGTTCACGGTGCTGCCGGGCACGAACCAGGGGCCCTCGTCCATCTCCACCTCGATGTTTTCCGCTGCAAAGGGGGTGCCGCCCGTCTTGGCGAGGCTCCGCTTCAGGCTCTCGGTGGGGTCGGCGCGGGCGGGCTGAGGCTCAAAATCGCCGTAGGCAAACGCCTTGTTGCCGTCGGCGTCGGTCACGGTCAGCTTCTCGCCGCCCTCTTCGATTTCCAGCTTCATCCGCACGGGCACCCGGGAGCGCTCCCGGCGGTAGAGCTCCCGCAGGGCGGGCAGGGTCTTTTTGGTCAGTTCGGCGTCGGCCTCACTGCGGACGCCAAACATGGTGCCGTCGATCTTCCCGTCCAGATAGCCGGAGGTGAAGCCGGAGCGGCTGAACGCATTTTTCAGCAGGTCACGGTCATAGGCACGGCCCTCCCGGCCTGCCAGACAGGCGCTGACCGCCGCCGCCACATACTCCGGCGTGCGCAGGCGGCCTTCGATCTTGGCAGAGGCCACCCCGATGGCCTGCAGCTTGTCCAGCTTGTCGATGACGGAGTTGTCTTTCAGGGAAAGGTGGTGCAGCCGCCCGGGCTTGCCCTCGGGCAGGGCGTTGGCCTCAAAGGGCAGGCGGCAGGGGCCTGCACAGGAGCCGCGGTTGCCGCTCCGTCCGCCCAAAAACGCCGACATATAGCACTGGCCGCTGACACACATGCAGAGCGCTCCGTGGACGAAGCACTCCGTCTCGATGCCGCAGTGCTTTGTGATGTGCTCCACCTCCGGCAGGCTCAGCTCCCGGGCCAGGACCACCCGGGTAAAGCCCAGCTCCTTGAGCTCCAGCGCCCCCTGCAGGGTGTGGACACTCATCTGGGTGGAGCCATGGCGGGGCAGCTGGGGTGCGATCTTCCCAATGAGGGTGGCCACGGCCAGATCCTGGCAGATGACCGCGTCCGCCCCGCTGGCGGCCACCGCCCGGATGGCATCGCGCAGAGAGGCCAGTTCCCCGCCGTACACGGTGGTGTTGAGGGCCACATGGACCTTGACGCCCCGGGCGTGGCAGAAACGGACGGCCTCTTTCAGGCTGTCGGCATCAAAATTTCCGGCGCCCGTGCGGGCGTTGAAGCCGGAAAAGCCCAGATAAACCGCATCTGCCCCGCTGAATACGGCGGCGTGCAGCATTTCTTCACTGCCCACAGGGGCAAGGATCTCAATATTTGCCATAACTCTCCTTTTGACGGCATGTTGCTGTACCTATTAAATAGAATCGATCTGAGAGCTGTCCCTCAGTTGCCTGCCTCGGCTTTGGCGGCCTGCTCCCGGGCAGCAGTCTCTTTCATTTTGGCCTGCAGCTTTGCCAGCTGCTCCCGCAGGGCAGCATTTTCCCGCTGAAGCACCTCGTTTTCGGCCCGGACCTTATCCTCGGCCAGCTTTGCCTTGGCTGCATCGGCAATGTAATCCTGGATCTGGCTGCGCATGTTTTCAGCACTGCCCGCGCTCTTGCGGTATTCGTCCAGATAATCCATGGCACAGAAGACCGCTGCCTTGCTCAGGGAAAGGTTGCCGTTGTCGTCCAGCAGCTTTGTAATGTCCTCATCCAGCTTCTTAGCCAGAGAGGTGATGTAGCTCTCGGTATCCGTCGTTGCGATCGCATAGGCGCGCCCGCAATGGTCACTCTCACTTTGTTTACCATCGTCTATCCTCACTTTGCACAGGGTTTTGCGGCTCCTTGCGGCGGGTGTCTGCCGGGACTCCCGGGCAAAATGGCGTGTTCCCGGGGGTTCCGGTACCGAACCCCGCCCTTTGCGGAGCTTTTCTCTGCGGTTTTTTCATTTGGGGTGGAGTTTGTGGCCGAATTACCCATCCAAAGAGGCTGTTCCGCGCCCGGTTTCGGCCCTGCGCCACCCATCTGTACCCTCTATTATAATATAAATACCGTGCGAGAAAAAGTGCTATTTTTGAATTTTTGGCAGATTTGTCAGAAACTAAGGCTCAAAAATAGCAGTTACGGAAAAAATAGGGGCTTTTTCTTGCAATCACCCGGGGAACATATTATAATATTACCGTTGTGTGAAGGACACGCGGGAATATTGGGAGTATATAAAGTGGGTGTCCTATTTTCAAAAAGCTCAATAATTTTAAGCACTCGTGCGGATAGGAGTTATTTATGACGACAAAAGAATTTGCAAAAATTCTTCAGGACAAGCTGACCAGCGAATATGGCGTGGAGCTGAGCGTTGCTTCCCAGCAGCAGATCTACCGTGCTCTGGCACTGATCTGCCGCCAGATGATGAGCGAGAACCACAAAAAGTTCCAGTCCCGTGCCATTGGCACCGGCACCAAGCAAGTGTATTACCTCTGCATGGAGTTTCTGATGGGCCGCAGCCTGAAAATGAGCCTGTTCAACTTAGGGCTGGAAGATGTGGCCCAGAAAGCACTGGCCGATGCCGACATCAGCATCGACAGCATTTTTGAGGAAGAGCCCGATGCAGGCCTGGGCAACGGCGGTCTGGGCCGTCTGGCTGCCTGCTACCTGGATGGCATGGCCACCACCGGCATCTGCGGCACCGGCTACTCCATCCTGTACGAGTACGGCATCTTCAAGCAGAAGATCGTGGACGGCTGGCAGCAGGAGCGTGCCGACAACTGGCTGCCCGGCGGTCAGGTCTGGCTGAAGAGCCACCCCGATCAGGCTGTGGAAGTCCGCTTTGACGGCGAGATCCACGAGAACTGGGATCACGGCTTCCATTATATCCAGCACACCAACTACAACAGCGTCATGGCTGTGCCCTCCGATATGTATGTGCAGGGCTACGACGGCAAGGGCGTGGCAAAGCTCCGCCTGTGGCAGGCCAAGGCCCCCGATTTTGATATGTCCAGCTTCTCTCTGGGCAACTACAACACCGCGATGAGCAAGAACGCAAGCACCGAGCTCATCTCCAAGGTGCTGTACCCCAACGACAACCACGTTGAGGGCAAGATCCTCCGCCTGCGCCAGCAGTACTTCCTGTCTGCCGCTTCCATCGGTGATATCGTCCAGAACCACCTGGCCACCTACGGCACGCTGGAGAACCTGGCCGACAAGGTCGCGATCCAGCTGAATGATACCCACCCCACCCTCGCCATCCCCGAGATGATGCGTATTCTGCTGGACGAGTGCGGCTTTGGCTGGGATAAGGCCTTTGAGATCTGCCAGAACGTCTTCTCCTACACCAACCACACCGTTATGGCCGAGGCTCTGGAGAAGTGGAATGTGGACATCTTCAAGATGACCCTGCCCCGCATCTACCAGATCGTGGTCGAGATGAACCGCCGTGCCCGCGAGAAGTTGGCAGCAGCATTCCCCGGCGACGAGGGCAAGATCAATTATATGGCCCTCATCGGCGACAATCAGGTGCGCATGGCCAACATCTGCGCTTACACCTCCAACAGCATCAACGGCGTCTCCAAGCTGCACAGCGAGATCATCAAGGAGAGCGTCTTCCACGATTACTACCTGTTCAAGCCCCAGGCGTTCAAGAACGTGACCAACGGCATCGCTTACCGCCGCTGGCTGCTGGCCTCCAACCCCGAGCTGTGCAAGCTGCTGGATGAGACCATTGGCGATGGCTACAAGCACGATGCTTCCGACCTGAGCAAACTGAACAAGTATGCCACCGACAAGACCCTGCTCAAGAAGCTGAACGAGATCAAGCTGGACAACAAGAAGAACTTTGCCAACTACCTCTCCAAGAGCACCGGCCAGGTCATCGACCCCAACTCCATCTTTGACTGCCAGGTCAAGCGGATGCACGAGTACAAGCGCCAGCACCTGAACGCGCTGAACATCGCTGCCCAGTACCTGTACCTGAAAGAGAACCCCAACGCGGATTTCATCCCCAAGACCTATATCTTTGGCGCAAAGGCTGCTCCCGGCTACTACATGGCCAAGCAGATGATCCGGATGATCTGCAAGCTGGGCGACCTCATCAACAACGACCCCGCTGTCCGCGAAAAGCTGCGCGTGGTCTATCTGGAAGAGTACTGTGTCTCCCTGAGCGAGCACCTGATGCCCGCTGCCGAGGTCTCTGAGCAGATCTCTCTGGCTGGCACCGAGGCTTCCGGTACCGGCAACATGAAGTTCATGCTCAACGGTGCCATCACCCTGGGCACTCTGGACGGTGCAAACGTCGAGATCGCAGACGCTGCCGGCAAGGAGAACGAGCTGATCTTCGGTATGCTGACTCCCGAGGTCAACAACCTGAAGCGGGTCGGCTACCACCCCAACGCGTTCATCATGGGCGATGACGTGGCCAATGCCGCTCTGAACTTCCTGGAGCGCGGCTGGAACGGCGAGAACTTCCACGAAGTGACTGAGAACCTGCGCAGCAGCGACCCCTATATGGTCATGGCTGACTTCAAGGATTACCGCCGTGCACAGGCCGACCTGCAGAAGCTGTATGCCGACCGCGAGAAGTGGGCACAGATGAGCCTGAAGAACATTGCCAACAGCGGCATCTTCAGCGCGGACCGTGCTGTCCTCGATTACGCTCGTGACATCTGGCACGCATCTGCCGTCAAGTAAGCATTTTCCCTGAATAATCCAAGCGCCCCGGACTGTGTAACGGCTCCGGGGCGTTTTTTGAGAAAGGATCGATTTTCCCTTGTCTTGTCTGTTCAACAGCTATGACCCCTATTTCAAGCAGCCCTTTGGTGCCGTGCGCGCCGGGCAGACGGTGCACCTGTCCCTCTGTATCCCGGAAGAGCTGGGCTATGTGGACCCACACCTCGTCATCCAGAAAGAGGGCAAGTACGATGTGCCCGTCCATTACCGGATGAAATTTGACGGCCAGACGCCCAAACAGAACCACTTTTCGGTGGACGTCACGCTGGGCGACGTGGGCCTGTACTTCTATTACTTTGACCTCTACACCGATTTCCGCTGCATCTTCCGCGGGCCGGACAACTGCGGCGTGGTCAGCTGGCAGGAGGGCGAAAGCTGGCAGCTGACCGTTTACGAGCCCAGCTTCCAGACGCCGGACTCCATCAAGGGCAAGGTGTTCTACCAGATCTTCCCGGACCGCTTCTGCGAGGGCGTGGAGAACAAGCCCATGCCCTTCCCGGACCGGCTCTATCAGGCCGATAAGCACGCGGAGCCGTTCTGGCAGCCCAACGAGATCGGCGGCCATCTGAATGAGGACTACTTTGGCGGCGACCTGAAAGGCATCCAGCTCAAGCTCCCCTACCTGCACGAGATGGGGGTGGACTTCCTCTACCTCAACCCCATTTTTGAGGCCCACTCCAACCACCGCTACAACACGGCCGATTACCTCAACGTAGACCCATTGCTTGGCACCAACGAGGATTTTGAAGCCCTCTGCATGGAAGCGGCCAAATACGGCATCGGCATCGTGCTGGACGGCGTGTTCAGCCATACGGGCTCGGACAGCCGGTATTTCAACCGGGAGGGCCGCTATGGTGAGGGCGGTGCTTACCGTGACGCGAACTCCCCCTACCGCGACTGGTACGATTTTGACCCCAAGTACAAGGGCGGCTACCGCAGCTGGTGGGGCTTTGAGACCCTGCCCGAAGTCAACGAGGAGACCCCCTCCTATGTCGATTTTGTCACGGGCGAGGGCGGCGTCATCGACACCTGGCTCCGCCGGGGCGCAGCCGGTTTCCGGCTGGATGTGGCCGACGAGCTGCCCGACAGCTTTATTGAAAAAGTGCGCGCCGCCGTCAAGCGGGTGGGCCCGGAAAAGTTCCTGCTGGGCGAAGTGTGGGAGGATGCCACCACCAAGTTCGGCTTTGACAAGCGCCGCACCTACCTGCTGGGCAAAGGGCTGGACAGCGTGATGAACTACCCGTTCAAAAACGCCGTGCTGGATTTCGTCAAAGGCAAGCCCGCCGAGCAGGCCATGAACGAGATCCTGACCATCTGTGAGCACTACCCGGCCCCGGCCATGGATACCGCCCTCAACTTCCTCTCCACCCACGATACCGAACGCGCCCTCACCGTCATTGCGGATGAGCCCGCCAATGGCCGGGGCCGGGAGTGGCAGAGCGGCCGCTGTGTGACCGGAGAGGCTTACGAAGAGGGCATCCTCCGGCTCAAGATGGCCTACGCCATCATCTACACCCTGCCCGGCGTGCCCTGCCTGTACTACGGCGACGAGATCGGGATGCAGGGCTACCGCGACCCGTTCAACCGCGGCTATTACTGCTGGGACAGCCACGAGAAGCGGCTCCGCCCGGTGCTGGCACAGCTGGCGCAGCTCCGCCACACCTGCGAGGCGTTCCACTCGGGTGCCTGCGGGTGCTGCGGGCGGACGGCGGCGTGCTCCACTACCAGCGCATTGGGCTGGTGGAAACGGCAGAGATCATCGTCAACCGCACCGAGCACCTCATCGTGGAGCCACTGGCCTCCGGCAAGCATACCGAGGTGAACCCCATGGGCTTCACCATCGTGGTGGAAGAGGTGGGCCACAACCCCAACCACAGCTATTACGATTACAAGTGACCTGATTTCGTATCCCACGCAACAATTCATGAAAAAATCATTGACTTGCACCCGGCTTTCTGCTTTATAATAGAGGCAGAAACCCCGCAAAGGAGGGATGTGCATGTCTCTGGTCGTCTCCATCGACCCCATCTTCTGGCTGCTGTGTGCCATCGGTTTTGTGGTGCTGGAAGCCATGACCTGGAATCTCGTCTCCATCTGGTTTGCCGTGGGCAGTGCCGCTGCCCTGCTCAGCTGCCTGCTGGTGCAGTCGTTCCGGGTGCAGGCGGCGGTATTTATCGCCGTCAGCGCCCTCTGCCTGCTGGCCTTTAAGCCTCTGGCCAAAAAACTGCGCAAAGCCCCCACCGCCACCAACGGCGACCGCAACCTGGGCCGGGAAGCACGGTGCTGACCCCCGTGACAGCGGAGGCCACCGGCCGCGTCCGGCTGGACGGCGTGGACTGGAACGCCCGCTGTGCCACCCCGGGTGACACCCTCGCCCCGGGCGAGAGCTGCCGCGTCACGGAAATTCACAGCACCCTGCTCATCGTGGAGCCCATCCGTACCGAAACCACTCATTAACAAAGGAGCGAACTATGGTCTTGTTTTTTGTCATCCTCGCCCTCATCCTCGTGGTTCTGCTGGTGGTCATCACCAACATCGTCATCGTGCCGCAGTCCATGGTCTATGTCGTGGAGCGGCTGGGCAGCTACTCCGAGACCTGGGCCTCCGGCCTGCATGTCAAGATCCCGTTTATTGAGCGGGTGGCCAAAAAGGTCAGCCTGAAAGAGCAGGTGGCGGACTTCCCGCCCCAGCCGGTCATCACCCGCGATAATGTCACCATGCAGATCGACACGGTGGTCTTCTTCCAGGTAATGGACGCCAAGCTCTACACCTACGGCGTCAACCAGCCCATCGCGGCCATCGAGAGCCTTTCCGCCACCACCCTGCGCAACATCATTGGTGAGATGGAGCTGGACCACACCCTCACCAGCCGTGACACCATCAACAGCAAGATCACGGCCATCCTCGACGAAGCCACCGATAAGTGGGGCATCAAGGTCAACCGTGTGGAGGTCAAAAATATTATTCCGCCGCGCGAGATTCAGGAAGCCATGGAGAAGCAGATGAAAGCCGAGCGTGAGAAGCGGGCCGTCATCCTGAAAGCCGACGGCGAGAAACAGGCCGCCATCACGGCCGCCGAGGGCGAAAAAGAATCCGCCATCCTCCGGGCCGACGCCGTCAAGCAGCAGCGCATCCTGGAAGCTGAGGGCGAGGCACAGGCCATCCTGGCCGTGCAGAAAGCCAACGCCGACGCCATCCGCCTGCTGAACGAGGCCATGCCCAACGATAAGGTGCTGGCCCTCCGCAGCCTGGAAGCACTGGCCAAGGTCGCCAACGGCAAGGCTACCAAGATCATCATCCCCTCGGAGCTGCAGAACCTGGGCGGCGTGGTGCCCGCCATCAAGGAGCTCGTCACCGAGCCCCGGAAAGAAGAGTAACCTATGATCTACGATACCCTGAACAACCTCCCCAATTATCTGGGCATGAGCGACAACCTGGACACTGTGATCGAATACATCATGGCCCGGGACATCAACACCCTGCCCGCAGGCAAGACCCGCATCGACGGCGACAACATCCTCGTCACCGTGAGCACCATCACCCCGCAGGCCAGCGAGAAAGCGCCTTTTGTCCGGCATGACGCCCACCTGACCCTTGAGACCGACCTCGAGGGCAGCGAGCTGTTTGAAGTTTCGCTGGGCGAGTTCTCCCCCACCAAACCCGCTGACGAGGCTGCGGACATCACCGTGGGCAGCGCCGGCACCAGCATTGCCGGAATGCTCTGCGAGGGCCGTTTTGCCCTCTATCTGGCCGGGGAGCCCTACAAATCCGGCCTCAAGGCCCAGGGCTGCGGCAAGCTGAAAAAGGCCGTTTTCTCCATTGCACTGGACCCGGATGAGGACGATGAGGAAGGAGACGCATAAATGGGCTTCTTTGCTATCCTGACTGCAAGCCTTTTTGTGGTATTTCTTTTCACGGTCTTCGGCGGATATTCCCTGCTGCTTTATTGCCAGCAGTCCCTGTTGATGATCGTCCCGCCTGCCCTTGTACTTGCCATCCTCGTATGGGCTTTCCTCCGTATGGATGATAAGATCACTGCTTTGCAGAAGCGGGTGGATGAGCTGGAAACCACCCATAAAATTCATTCTCCAAATCCGTAATTTCAGACACTCCACGCAGCGTAGGTTGCGTGGAGTGTTTTGTTCTGGTATGCTTGGGCAGAAGAAAAGGAGGGAACAGACCCATGAACAATTATGTCACCGGCAGCACCATCCGACAGCTGCGGGATGCAAAACACCTCACACAAGCGCAGCTGGCCGCTGCCCTTTCCGTCAGCGCCAAGACCATCTCCAAATGGGAGACGGCCAAGGGCCTGCCCGATATCTCCCTGTTGGAGCCCCTGGCGGCTGCGCTGGGCGTCTCTGTTCTGGAGCTGATGCAGGGGGAGCCTGTCGTCAACCGGAACCGTTCCGCCAATCTCCTGCGCTCCAAACTCTATGTCTGCCCCGTCTGCGGCAATGTGCTCCACGCCACCGGGCAGGCCGTGGTCAGCTGCTGTGGCGTGGCCCTGCCCGCGCAGGACATTGCGGAAGCGGAGGACGCCGACGAGCACCACCAGCTGACCATCGAGCGGGTGGAGGATGAGCTTTTTGTCACGCTCCATCACCCCATGACAAAAGACCACTTCATCTCGTTCATCGCCTACCTGACGGGCGATAAGCTCCAGCTGGTCAAGCTCTACCCGGAGGGCGATGCCTCCGCCCGCTTCCCGCTGCGGGGCACCGGGGTGCTCTACTTCTACTGCAACCGCCATGGCCTGATGAAAGCCCCGGATTTCCGGAATGCCACCCGCCGCACCCCGCCCCAGAAGCTCCATCTGCGGGAGCCGGAGGAAGCCGACCGGGAACAGGTGATGGCCTACCGGGACGAATTTCTGACCCTGGGCTCCCGGATGGACGGCACCTCAGCGCTGGACCAGTACCCGGATTTCGATGCCTGGCTGGCCAACATCCGCGCTTTGAAAGACCCGGCCACCACCCCGGCAGGGTTCGTACCCGCCACCCAGTACCTGGCCCTGGATGAGCAGGACCATCTTGTAGGGATGACCAACCTGCGCCACTACCTCAACGATTATCTGCTGAACTATGGCGGGCACATCGGCTACAGCGTCCGCCCGGCTGAGCGGAAAAACGGCTATGCCACCCAGATGCTCCGGCTGACGCTGGACAAAGCCCGCGAGCGGGGCATCGGCAAGGTGCGCATCTGCTGCGACCACTACAATGTCGCCTCTGCCCGGACCATCCGCGCCAACGGCGGTGTGCTGGAAGATGAGCTTTTCGACTCATCGGACGGAAGGCTGACCCAGCGGTACTGGATCCAGAACGACTGAATCCCGATAACGAAAAGCGCTGGTACACGTTTTCTGTGCACCAGCGCCTTATTTTTTGTCTTTATCTTGTTTTTATCCCAGATGGAACATATCGATCAGGACGATCATGGCAAGGCCATAGTAGACCACCACGGCCACCAGATCGTTGATGGTGGTGATGAGGGGACCGGACGCCACAGCCGGGTCGATGTGGATCTTGTGGAACAGCATCGGGATGACTGTACCCACCAGGCTGGAAATGACCATCGCAACGATCAGTGAGATGCCCACACAGCCCGAAAGCAGGAATGCCTCGCCCCAGGCATACGCTTTGAAGAAGTGGATATACACGCCCAGGAAGCCCAGCGCCATCACGGCCAGCAGCGCGCCGTTGACCAGGCCGACCCGCATTTCCTTGAAGAGCAGGTGCAGCTTTTTGCTGGTGGTGAGGTTTTCATCCACCAGCACCCGGATGGTGACCGCCAGGGACTGGGTGCCCACATTGCCTGCCATATCCAGCACCATGGACTGGAAGCAGATGACGATGGGCAGCACTGCCACCACCGATTCAAAGGCACCCACCACGGAGGAGACCAGCATCCCGAGGAAGAGCAGCGCCACCAGCCAGGGCAGACGCTTCTTCACACTCTGGAACACGCCCTCGTTCAGGTCTTCCTCGCTGGTCAGGCCGCCCAGCTTTGCGTAATCATCGCCCATCTGGTCGTCCACCAGTTCGACCACGTCCGCCGAGGTGATGATGCCCAGAAGCTTGCCGTTTTCATCCAGGACGGGCAGGCTCCGCTCGGCGTAGTCCACGATGCGGTCAATGCAGTCGCTGATCTTTTCGTGGTCGGTCACATAGGGGTAAGAACGGGCGATCAGCTTTTCCAGGCTGTCGTCCGCCCGGGCCACGATGAGGTCTTTCAGATCGATGGCACCGTAAAAGCGCTCGTTCTCATCCACCACATAAAGGGTCGAGATATTGTCGTTCTCGCCCGCCTGCTTCACCAGCTCGCTCATGGCCTGCCGGATGGTCATATCTTTCCGGATGTAGATGTAGTTGGTGGTCATG
This sequence comes from Faecalibacterium sp. OF04-11AC, assembly GCF_003460645.1. NCBI lineage: Bacteria > Bacillati > Bacillota > Clostridia > Eubacteriales > Oscillospiraceae > Faecalibacterium > Faecalibacterium sp. OF04-11AC. The sequence goes on from NZ_QTVP01000012.1 coordinate 59,413, forward strand.
CAGCTGCCGATCTCGTCCTCGTCGTAGGAGAGCAGCAGCTTGACGTCATCGGCGGCGTCCTTATCCACTTTGTCCATCTGGTGGACGATCTTCTCTTTGTCCTCTTCTTCCAGGTCGTCCAGAGCATCCACAGCGTCGTCGGAGTCCATGTGGGAGACCACCTGCGCGGCCTCTTCCGGCGGCAGCTCTTTCAGGTAGGACTCCGCGTCGTCCAAGTAGGAGAAGATCTCTGCCACCTGCTCCACACCCAGGATGGCGTACAGCTTCCGGCGTTCTTCCGCCGTCAGGTCGGCCAGTGCGTCGGCCAGGTCGTTTTCATGGTAATCGGAAAGCTTTTCCGCCAGCTCCGCCTGCGGCAGGCCGCTGTGGATGATGTCCAGAATTTCCTGTACATAGTTTTTCTTCTGCATGGGTTGCCTCCTTGTCCGCCCCTGAAAATGGGCACAAAAAATACACCGCGTCTTGCCAAAGGCTCCTGCGGTGTATCAAGGACACATGCAATTCAGGACGCGGCAGACACACTTGCCATGTCCACATCGCAGGAGAAGCGTGGTTTCGGGTGATTGCTACTGTCGCTGTTCATACGGGAAGCTTCTCCTCCGTTCTTTGAAAAATTCTGCTTTTTCAGCCACGTTATAATACTACGCCGGGCTGGATTTTGCAACCCATTTTGCAAAAGTTTTACTGTTTTCTTTCCGGCATTTCCACGTCCGTTTTTCTCCTTGGCTTTTGGCGCCAAAAGGAGTATACTGGGCACAGAAAATATTGTGCAAAAGGAGTGCATGACCATGCAGGCAACCATCCATAATGAGTTTCTGACCCTGACGGTGGACACCCACGGCGCAGAGGCCGTCAGCCTGAAAAACGCGGCGGGTGAAGAGATGCTCTGGCAGGCTGACCCGGCCATCTGGAAGCGCCACGCGCCCATTCTCTTCCCCTGGACCGGCAAGCTGACAGGCGGCACCTTTACCGCAAACGGCAAGACCTACAAGGGCGGCCAGCACGGCTTTGCCCGGGATATGGAGCATACCCTGCTCAGGGCCGAGGGCGACACCATTCAGCTGGAGCTGCGCTCCAATGCCGAGATCAAGGCCCAGCGCTTTCCCTTTGATTTTGTCCTGACCAGCACGTTCCGGCTGGAGGGCAAGACGGTCCACCATACCCTCACGGTGCAGAACCCCGCCGAGGCCGCTCAGGAGCTGCGGTTCGGCATCGGCTATCACCCGGCGTTCAACGTCCCGTTTGACAGCGCCCACACCACCGAGGATTACGAATTCCGGTTCGACCAGCCCGAGAGCCCCATGATTCTGGACGCCTCCCCCAACGGCCTGCTGAGCGGCAGGTGCTATTACCAGTGGAAGAACGCCAGCGCCATCCAGCTGACGGATGACCTGTTTGCCAACGACAGCTTCTGCATGGCCGGCCTGCGCACCAAGACGCTGGGCATCTATGAGAAAGACACCGGCCGCAGCGTGGTCTGCAATGTCGCCGGTTATCCCTATACTCTCATCTGGAGTGCTCCCGCCAAACCCGTGCGGTATGTCTGCATTGAGCCCTGGCACGCCCTGCCCGGGGCCGAGACCGACCCGCAGGAGTGGAGCGAGCGTGCCGCCACCGCCTGCCTGGCCCCCGGCCAGCAGTGGGAGACGACCCTTTCCACGACATTTGACCGTTAAACATAAAAACTCCTCCGGCAGCTGCCGGAGGAGTTTTTGCGTGTATGAAAGATGTTACAGGGCCTTGATGGCGTTCTTGATGCGCTCGGCGGCCACTTTGGTCTTCTCGGCATCGCCGAATGCAGTCAGGCGGAAATAGCCCTCGCCGCACTCACCAAAGCCGACACCCGGAGTACCGACCACGCCGCAGTTCTCCAGCAGCCAGTCGAAGAACTCCCAGCTCTTCATGTTGCCGGGGCAGCGCAGCCAGATGTAGGGGCTGTTCTTGCCGCCGCAGTACCACACGCCGCACTCGTCCAGCGCGTCGGCCAGGACTTTCGCGTTGCGGCGGTAGTAATCGAGGTTGGCCTGAATTTCCGCCATGCCGCTCTCGGTAAAGACAGCGGCAGCCGCGCGCTGCACGAGGTAGGGCACACCATTGAACTTGGTGGTCTGGCGGCGGAGCCAGAGCTTGTTGATGTTCATGCCCTCGCGCTCCAGCTCCTTGGGCACCACGGTGTAGCCGCAGCGGGTACCGGTAAAGCCTGCGATCTTGGAGAACGAGCAGATCTCGATGGCGCACTCACGGGCACCCTCGATCTCAAAGATGCTGCGGGCCAGCGCGCCGTCCGAGATGAAGCACTCGTAAGCGGCATCGTACAGGATGATGGCGTTGTTCTTCTTGGCGTAAGCCACCCACTCCTTGAGCTGCTCACGGGTGTAAGCAGCGCCAGTGGGGTTGTTGGGGCTGCAGATATAGATGATATCCGCCTTGACGTTCTCGTCCGGCATCCCCAGGAAGCCGTTCTCCTCACTGGTGCGGCTGTAGATGATCTTGCGGCCGTCGGTCACGTTATCGTCCACATAGGTGGGGTAAACGGGGTCCGGCACCAGCACGGTGTTGTCCACATCAAACAGGCCCAGGATATTGGCCAGGTCGCTCTTGGCGCCATCGGAGATGAAGATCTCATCCTCTTCGATCTTGGTCCCGCGGCTGGCGTAATAGCCCTGGATGGCCTGCTTGAGGAACGGATAGCCCTGCTCCGGGCCGTAGCCGTGGAAACCCTCTTTGGTGCCCATCTCATCGGCTGCCTTATGCATGGCCTCCACCACGCACTTGGCCAGCGGCTGGGTCACATCGCCAATGCCCATCCGGATGATCTCTTTTTCGGGGTGAGCTTCCTGGTAGGCAGCCACCTTGTGCGCAATGTCCACAAAGAGGTAGCTGGCTTTCAGCTCCCCATAGTGATGATTCATTTTCATCGTTGTTCCCTCGCTTTTGTTGTTTCTCTCTTTGGCTCCCCTGCCAGGACAGACTCCCTCCGGCCGGAGGGAGATGTCGCGCCAGCGACAGAGGGAGGATAGCCTGGCCGCGCTAAAGCGCGGCCTGAGAGGTTTCATTTCAAATTGATACTTCTGCTACGCCCTCATATACCGTCACAGCGGCTCCGGTCATGAGCAGTTTCATGCCCGGGAGCACCCGGATGATGAGTTCGCCGCCCCGCAGTGCCACATGCACATCCTCCCCGGCCGGGCAGAGGCCCAGCTCGGTCAAGGCCGCCACCGTGGCACAGGTACCCGTACCGCAGGCCCAGGTCTCGCCGCTGCCCCGCTCCCACACCCGCATTTTCAGGTGGGTGGCGTCCACCACTTCCACAAACTCGGTGTTGATCCGCTCCGGGAAGTTCGGGTGGTTTTCAAAGGCAGGGCCGATCTCTTCCAGCTTCAGGCTGTCTACCTCCGGCACCACGGTCACACAGTGGGGGTTGCCCACGCCGATGCAGGTCACCTGCCAGCGTTTGCCCTCCACTTCCAGCGGGCAGTCCACCAGCGGGCCCTCGCCCATGTTCACGGCAGGCAGGGCCGCGGCCATGGTGGTGTACTCGCCCATTTCCACCTGCCACAGCCGCTCTCCCATCCGGGTCACCGTCTTGCAGCCGGCGCCGGTATCAATGGCCAGCCGCGGCTTTGCCACTCCGTGGGTGTACAGCCACTCGGCCACACAGCGGACGCCGTTGCCGCACATCTGTGCCTCGCTGCCGTCCGCGTTAAAAATGCGCATCCGGCCATCGGCCCCGGGGGTAACGGGGGCACAGATGCAGATGATGCCATCGGCTCCCACGGAAAAATGCCGCCGGGACAGGTCCCGCGCCAGCGGGACGATGTTCTCCGGCACACCGCTTTCCCGGCAGTCCAGATAGATGTAATCGTTGGCACAGCCCTGCATTTTGGTAAAGGATAATTTCATGGAAAGCCCTCGTTTTCATGGTGTTTGCCTCGGCAGCAGGGCACTGTATCCCAAGAGCCGCAGGCGACAAAAACAACCAAAACCGGCCTGCCAAGGGCCATCCTCCCTCTGTCGCTTGCAGCGCCATCTCCCTCCGGCCGGAGGGAGTCTTCCTGTCAGGAAAGACTCCCCGGTCGGGGGAGGTGGCACGAAAGTGCCGAAAGGGGAGTGGCTGTCCGCGAAGCAGACTGAGAGGTTGTTTGTCTTATATAATCATAAGAAGCAAAGGCCGTTCTGTCAAGCAGAAAAACGGACTTTCCCGCAATTTCTGCTGTTAAACTTTGCGGCAAAAGCTCCCAAACGTCAAAACAGGGCTTGACAATCCACAGTCCATGGGATATAAAAAAAGAGAGCGCTTTGCACAGTGTTCCACAGCCGGGCCCGCCAAGGGGCGCAATGGTCAAACCGCCCCAGCCCGGGCGGACGGTGCAGGGCCAACAATTTACTGCACAAAAAGGAGACCGCGACAAATGGATACGTTTGAGAAGATCCGCGCACTGCTGGCGGAGCAGCTGGACCTCGACCCCGCAAAAATCACGATGGAGAGCGACATCATGAACGATTTTGAGGCTGACAGCCTGGATATCGTGGATATGGTGATGACGCTGGAGGATGAGTTTGGCATCGAGGTGCCGGACGACGCCATCGAGAACCTGCGTACCGTGGGCGATGTAGTAAACTTTGTGGACAGCCACCAGGCAAACGGCTGAGTTTCAATTTGGCAGAAGCCCCGCTGCACTGGCTCTGCATCCGGCAGAATCAGGGCGGGGCTTTTAATATGGGTTCGTGCGGAACGCAGGGGAAATGAAACGCGTTTGGCGCACGGCCTTTGGAGGAAAAGACAAAAATGGCAAAAGACAACAAAAAGCTCGTACAGGCGATCACCAGCCAGGAAGACAACTTTGCACAGTGGTACACCGACATCTGCGTTAAGGCAGAGCTGGTGGAGTACTCCAGTGTCAAGGGCTTCATCATCCTGCGCCCCTATGGCCAGGCCATCTGGGAGCTGATCCAGAAAGACATGGATGCCCGCTTCAAGGCAACCGGCCATGAGAACGTGGCCATGCCTGTGCTGATCCCTGAGAGCCTGCTGCAAAAGGAAGGCGAACTGGTCAACGGCTTCGCGCCGGAGGTGGCGTGGGTCACGATGGGTGGTTCTGACAAGCTGGAAGAACGCCTGGCCGTCCGCCCCACCAGCGAGACCATGTTCTGCGATCACTGGTCCCGGGTGCTGCACAGCTACCGTGAGCTGCCCATGAAGTACAACCAGTGGTGCAGCGTCGTCCGCTGGGAGAAGACCACCCGCCCGTTCCTGCGCAGCCGCGAGTTCTGGTGGCAGGAGGGCCACACCATCCATGAGACCGCAGCCGAGGCTGAGGCAGAGACCCAGCAGCAGCTGAACTGCTACGCGGACGTCTGCGAGCAGGATCTCGCCATCCCTGTTGTCAAGGGCCGCAAGACCGATAAAGAGAAGTTTGCAGGCGCAGAGGCCACCTACACCATCGAGGCCATGATGAAAGACGGCAAGGCCCTGCAGAGCGGCACCAGCCATTACTTTGGCGATAAATTCAGTAAGGCCTACGATGTGACCTTTACCGGCCGCGACAACCAGCTGCATCACCCGTTCCAGACCAGCTGGGGCGTTTCCACCCGTCTGGTGGGTGCCATCATCATGACCCACGGCGACGACGACGGCCTGATCCTGCCCCCCGCTGTGGCTCCCATCCAGGTGGTGGTCGTTCCTATCGCGGCCCACAAGCCCGGCGTCAGTGAGAAAGCCGCTGAGCTGGCTGAGAAGATCAGCAAGTACGCCCGCGTCAAGCTGGACGACAGCGACAACGCCCCGGGCTGGAAGTTCTCTCAGTGGGAGATGAAAGGCGTGCCTCTCCGCCTGGAGATCGGCCCCAAGGACCTGGAGAAGAACCAGTGCGTCCTGGTCCGCCGCGACACCCGTGAGAAGACGTTCGTCTCTCTGGACGAGCTGGAGACCGCCATCCCCGCCCAGCTGGAGGCCCTGCGCAAGGACCTGTACGAGCGTGCCCTTGCCAACCGTGAGAAGCGCACCTGGGCTGCCACCACCATGGACGAGGTCAAAGAGCTGGCCAAGGCCAACACCGGTTACATCAAGACCATGTGGTGCGGTGATCTCGCCTGCGAGATGAAGATGAAAGAGGAAGCTGGCCTGTCCAGCCGCTGCATGCCCTTTGAGCAGGAGCACCTGAGCGATGTCTGCCCCTGTTGCGGCAAGCCCGCCAAGACCATGGTCTACTGGGGCGTGGCCTACTAAGATTTTCCCAATGAGATGACCTGATTGCAAAGAACCACACCATGTGCCAGCAAAACGGCACATGGTGTGGTTTTTTTGTTCTGGCCGTCTCTTTTTTGTGCAGGGGTTCCGTGCCGTGGTGCCGAACACTGGAGCAGACTGCGGAATAAGCTGGCTCGAACGATTCTTTCACACAAAGGAGAGCATGAGCATGGCAACCGGAATTTTGCGCATCCAGGCCTTTGCGGCCCGCCAGTCCAGCCCGGTGGAAGGCGTGACCGTGACCATTACCGGGGACGGCTTCACCGTGACCCGCCGCACTGACGCCGAGGGCAGCGCCGGGGACGTGACCCTCACCACCCCGGACTGCGCCCTCTCACTGGACGAAAACAACACCACCACCCGCCCCTACGCGGTGTGCGACCTGACCGCCTTTAAGGAGGGCTGGCGCCCTGTCCGCATCCAGGGCGTGCAGGTCTTCCCCGGGCAGGTCACATTGGCCCAGCCCGAGATGATCCCGGACACGGAGGCGGACCGGGACATCCCGGTAGAGCCCATCGTCATCCCCGCCCACGCCCTGTTTGCCGGGGGCGGCGGCAGCGGCCCGGAACCCACCACCAACTGTGACCCCAAAGTCCTCAGCCGGGTCATCATCCCCAAAAACATCACGGTCCACCTGGGCAGACCCGCCGCCAGTGCCCAGAACGTGACCGTCTCGTTCCGCCGCTATATTGCCAACGTGGCGTCCAGTGAAGTCTACCCGACCTGGCCGGAACAGGCCCTCCGGGCCAACATCCACTGCCAGATCTCGCTGGCGCTCAACCGCATCTACACCGAGTGGTACCCCAGCAAGGGCTACCGTTTCAACATCACCAATTCCACCAGTTATGACCAATACTATGTCCACGGACGGACGGTGTTTGACGTGATGGTGCGCCTGACGGACGACATCTTCAACACCTACATCCGCAAGAAAGGCACTGTGAACCCTTACTACTCCGAATACTGCGACGGCAGATCCGTCACCTGCCCGGGGCTCAAGCAATGGGGCACCGTCACGCTGGCCAACCAGGGCCGCAACGCCCTCAGCATCCTCAAATACTACTACGGGAACAACATCGAGATCATCCGCACCAACAACATCGAGTCCATCCCCCAGAGCTACCCGGGCAGCCCGCTGAAGCAGGGCGACCGGGGCACCAGCGTGTTCACCCTGCAGCGGCAGCTGAACCGCATCACCAAGGATTACCCGTTTCTGGGCCTGCTGACCGTGGACGGCATCTTTGGCAGCAGCATGACCAGCACCGTGAAAAAATTCCAGAAGCAGTTCAACCTCACCGCCGATGGCGTGGTAGGGCGGCAGACCTGGTATAAGATCAGCTATATCTACGTCTCCGTCAAGGATCTGGCCGAATTGACCAGCGAGGGCGAGACGGCCAGCGGCACCCTCTCGGATGGCAGCTGGGGCGGCACCACCCTGCGGCAGGGCTCCACCGGCAGCGCCGTGGAGCAGGTGCAGTTCTGGCTGAATACGCTGGCTCAGTACGATTCCGCCATCCCCTCGGTGACGGTGGATGGTGTGTACGGCACCGGCACGGCCAACGCGGTGCGGGCATTCCAGCGGCGGTACGGCCTGACCGTGGACGGCGTGGTGGGCCAGAACACCTGGAACGAGCTCTACGACGAGTTTCGGAGCATCCAGTCCGACAACGGTACTCCCAATGCCTACCCGGGCACGCCGCTGCGGCAGGGTGCCAGCGGGCAGAATGTCCGGCTCATCCAGTTCTGGCTCAAGATTGCCCGGACGGTGTATTCCTCGCTGAACAGTGTCACGGTGGACGGCGTTTTTGGCAGCGCCACCACAGCAGCCGTCCGGAAATTCCAGAGCTACTTCGGCCTCACCAGCGACGGTGTGGTGGGCCGCGCCACCTGGACCAAACTCTATGAGGTGTACAACGACATTGCCAACCGACTGCTCTCTTCCAGCCTGCGGCCCGGCGAGTACCCGGGCACCCTCCGCCGGGGCAGCACCGGCACCGCCGTGCGGGAGCTGCAGTTCTACCTCTACCTCATGAGCGCCTACGAGAGCAGCATCCCCACCGTCTCCATCGACGGCAGCTTTGGCGCGGCCACCGAAACCGCTGTGCGGGCCTACCAGCGCTTTGCGGGGCTCACGGTGGACGGCATCGTGGGACGCACCACCTGGAATTCTCTCTACCGCACGGCTTCCCGCCTGCGGCAGTCCGGGCCGGTGGTCACACTGAGGCGCCTGCCCTACCCCGGCACCCCCCTGACCGTTGGCTCGGACAGCAGCACGGTGCTCTACTACACGATTCTTTTGCAGCGGATTGCCTACTATTACCAGAGCGTGGAGAACCCGCCTCTTTCCAGCCAGTACACCGAGGAAACGGCCAACGCTACCCGCAGTGCACAGGAGCTACTGGGCCTGCCCCAGACCGGTGTTGCCGACGCCGAGACCTGGACAGCGGTGGAAGCGCTGAGCCTCCAGCTTGCAGCCTACACTCCCAACCCGGACCGGGACGGCGCACAGGGTCTTGCTTACCCAGGCCGCGCCATAGCCGAGGGCAGCACCGGGCCGGATGTCTTGCAAATTGAGCAGTGGATCAATGGCCGGGCCTGCCTCTACTGCGGCGAGGACTATGTGAGCGAAAACTCTGTCTTCGGCGCGGCGGAAACGCGTGCTGTCAAGGCCGCGCAGGCCCGGGCCGGGCTGGAACAGACGGGCACGGTCGACCGGGAGACCTGGGCCGCTCTGCGGGCCCAGAGCCGCGATGCCTGTGAATCGGAAACGGAGGAATGAGCACGATGGCACGGTTACTGGTCTACGACGCATACGAGAACAAAGTTTACACCTACGCCAACCTGCGCGAGAATGACCCCATGCCCTACAGCACCGGCACCACCCTGCGGGTGCGGGAGTTCCGGGGCAAATCGGGCAGCCCGGTGCTCTGGACGACGATCGCGGCCATGGAGGCCTGGAACCTGACTCGCCGCAAGTACGGCAGAGGCATCCCGGTAGGGTACGCGTTCCGCCGCATCTGGGAGGGCGGCCACGGCACCCGCAGCCAGCACTATGCGGGTGTCTCGCTCGATGTAGGGCAGAGCCTGACCCAGAGCGAGCGCACCGCCATCTACAACGCGGCCCGAGGCACCGGGGCCTGGGGCTATGTGGAGCCCCTGAGCCAGACCCCCACCTGGGTGCACATGGACCGCCGCTACGGCACCCCCGCCTGCAGCGGCACCACGGCAGGCTACCCCACCCTGCGGCGGGCAGCCGGGGCTGCTACGTCATGATCTTACAGGACGCTCTCTCCACCCTGGGCTACCAGACCGGGAGCCGGATCGACGGGCTGTTCGGCGCGCGGACGGAAGAGGCCCTGCGGGGCTACCAGCGCCGCACCAGCCTGAGGGTGGACGGCGTCTGCGGCTGCAACAGCTGGAAGAAGATCACCACCGCCGTGCTGGGCGTGGGCCGCACCAAGACCACCATTGATTAACCCCTGATAAGCCAAAAGCGCTCCCCGCCGGGCCGTTTCAGCCGTGCGGGGAGCGCTCTGTTACTTTTTTCGTTTTATCCAACCGTGATGTCTTCACTGAGCACCTGGCCGATGGGCTTTGCGATGCACAGGTCCGCCTGAGCATCCGCCCCGGTGGGCTGCATGTTGATGACCACCAGATGGCGGCCCCGGAAATACCGGATGAGCCCGGCCGCCGGGTAAACCACCAGGCTGGTGCCGCCAATGATGAGGGTGTCCGCTTTCCGGATGGCCTGCACGGCCCCGGAGAGGACTTCCTCGTCCAGCCCCTCTTCGTAGAGCACCACGTCCGGCTTGACGATGCCGCCACACTCCGGGCAGCGGGGCACACCGGTGCTGTTGGCGATGAAGTCCACATCATAGAACGCGCCGCAGCCCGTGCAGTAGTTGCGCAGGGTGCTGCCGTGGAGCTCAAACACGTTTTTGGAGCCCGCCGCCTGGTGCAGGCCGTCGATGTTCTGGGTGATGACCGCTTTCAGCTTGCCCTCTTTTTCCAGCCTGGCCAGCCGCAGGTGGGCCGCGTTGGGCTTTGCGCCCTTTACAATCAGCTTATCCCGGTAAAAACGGTAAAACTCCTCGGGGTTCTCCTCCCAGAACGTGTGGCTCAAAATCTCCTCGGGCGGGTAATCGTATTTCTGGTGGTACAGCCCGTCCACACTGCGGAAATCCGGGATACCGCTCTCGGTGGAAACGCCCGCCCCGCCAAAGAAAACAATGTTGCCGCTCTCGGCAATGATCTTTTCCAGTTCTGCTACCATAACAAAAACGCCCCTTTCCCGGCCTTGTGTTGTTCTGCACCCAGTATAGCACAATTTGGCCGGAAAGGAAGCGTTTGTTTTTCTGTGGTTTTCTTCAACGGTGGTGCTCCGCAAACAGCCGCCCCAGCTGGGCAAACAAGTCCTGCGGGAGCATCCCGTATTCGCCCCGGAGGGCGGCGGCCCGGTCGGCAGCCGCTCCGTGGAGGTAGACCGCACAGGCGGCGGCTTCGTAGGCGGGCAGACCGCAGGCCAGCAGGGCCGCCGTCATCCCGGCCAGAGCGTCCCCGCTGCCGCCCCGGGAAAGGCCCGGATTGCCCGTGGTGTTGACGCAGCAGCGGCCATCCGGCGCGGCGACTACCGTCCCTGCCCCTTTCAGCACCACCACGGCGTTCCACTCCCGGGCAAAGCGGCAGGCCGCTCCCTCCCGGTCCGCCGCAAGGGCGGAAGTGGAACGCCCCGTGAGCCGGGACATTTCCCCGGGGTGAGGCGTCAGGATCAGCTCGCCCGCCGGGTGGGGCAGGGCTCTGCCCGCATTGAGGAGGCTGGCAGCGGCGTTCAGGCCGTCGGCGTCCAGCACCGCGCTGCCGCCAAAGCCGGGCAGCAGTTTTTCCACCAGCTCCCGTGTCTCGGCGGCCGGGCAGCAGTTTTTCCACCAGCTCCCGTGTCTCGGCGGCCCGGGCCGCGGACTGGGCCGTGTAGCCCAGGCCGGGGCCCAGCAGCAGGGTGGTGGCTTTCTGGCGGGTGATGTTCGGGAGGCTGCGGGGCGAGATGCCGCCCTC